>CAYPJH010000001.1:0-3880 GCA_964411035.1 uncultured Methanobrevibacter sp.
ATATGCATTACATGTGAAAAACGTTCTATTGAAAGATATTTATCAACTGATACAGAACCTAACTGAGAAATTCTTCCAATATCATTTCTGCCTAAATCTACAAGCATGTTATGTTCTGCTAGCTCTTTTTCATCTGATAAAAGTTCTTTTTCAAGATTTAAATCCATTTGTTCTGTACTGCCTCTTGGACGAGTTCCTGCAAGTGGAAATGTGTATAATTTCTTATCATCTAATTTTACAAGTGTTTCTGGTGATGCTCCTGCAATTTCTATATCCTCACTTGAGAAGTAGAACATATAAGGAGAAGGATTAGTTGTTCTTAGAACTCTATATGTATCAAATAAGCTTCCTGATATTTCAGCTTCAATTCTATTTGACAGCACTACCTGAAAAATATCCCCTTCTTTAATATATCCTTTTGCCTTATTTACCATATTGCAGTAATCTTCTCTTGAAAATAATGGTTTAAATTCTGATTTAATTTCTAGGGGTTGAATATCTGCATCCTGACCGTTTTTAATTAATTTTTCCATTTCAGCCAATTCTTCAGTTGCTTTTCTGTAATTTTCTTCTATATTGTCAGTTTTCATGTTGACTATTAGAACTATTTTTTGTTTGAAATTATCGAATGCGATTACCCTATCAAATAACATGAGATCAATGTCTTTAAATTGATCTTTATTTTCTGCATCTAATTTAAGAGAAGGTTCTGTGTATTTAATGTAGTCATATGCAAAGTATCCCACAAAGCCGCCGGTGAATGTAGGTAAGCTTGAAATTTTTGGAGATTTATTTTCATTTATTAGATTGTTTATAATTTCACGAGGATTATCTGTTTCAAATATTTCTTCCTGATTACTTTCAATATTTTTAACAGTAATAACATTGTCTCGACATGTAAACTCTAAAATGGGATTATAACCGAGAAAACTATACCTTCCCCATTGTTTACTATCTTCAACACTTTCAAGCATGTAACAATGCCGACTAATATTTTTAAGTATTCTCATTACTTCAATCGGTGTTGCAATATCTGAAAATAATTCCATGCTTATTGGAATTCTTTTATATTCTTCGTTTCTAGCTATTTCTTTTACTTCTTCTAATTTCGGGAAAAACATTTTTTTATCACTGTATAAATATAATGTTTAATGTACTATTTAAAACTTTGTTGTCATAAAATGTACATTAAAAAATTTTTTAAAAAAAAATTAATTATCCTGACTATGGTTAAACTCTATAACAATTTTCTTGATATCGGATTTAGATAAATAAGGCAAACCATTCCTAAGCTCTTTTTCCAAATCCTTATTCATTTGAAAACGTTTTTCAACATATTCCTCTTTAGAACAACTATTCAAATACTGCTTATTCAAATTAGAATATTTAGTAATCAAAGGCTGGATAAAAGTTTCAATATCCTTATCCAAATTGTCATTAATAATCTTTTGTCTTTTAACACCTTCCAACAAACCGAACAAAGCTATTAAAAATCCAAACATTACAAAAGTCAAACCTAAAACAATATAATCCCAATTATCAATAAAATAAACAGTAAAAATAATACCTAAAATAGCAACTATAGCACCAATCTTTTTTAAATCCATAAAAAATAATTAGTACTAACTTTTATAAAAAAATTTGGATTATAATAAAAAATTAAAAGAAGTTAATTTAACTTATTAACCTCTTCCATAAATTGTGCCTGACCTATTCTTTTCATAGTTCCGGCTAATCTTTCCTTTTGAGGTTTAATAGCTAGATTATTATATGTTTTGATTACTTTTGAAATCAAATCCACAATTTCATCTGTTGTTTCAAGTTCAAGACGTATTCCCTCAACAATCTCTCTTCCTGCTTTTCCACCAACATATACCTCATATCCATCGAATTTAACTTCTCTTGCATCATGAGGACATGCTTTTATACATTTACCACAACCATAGCAAATATTTTCATTAGTATAAGACATCTCCCCTCTAATTGAAATAGCATTTACTTTACAAACATCCTCACATCTTCCACAGCCATTACACTTATCAGATTCAACTTCAGGATAATTTACGCCGGCAATTCCAATATCATGAACTTGAGGTCTTGAACATTTATTTGGACATCCGTTAATAGCTATTTTAAACTTATAGTTAGTAGGCATTTCAGAAAATTTCTCTTCCAGTTCATAGCCTAACTCCACAGTAGGTATTAAACCAAACTGACAGTTAAATTGGCCAGGACAAGCCAGTGTGGCTCTTACAAGAGGTCCTTCACTTCCAGTTAATAAATCATGATCTTTAAGTTTTTTAACGACTTCTTCAACATCGATTGGTTTAATATCATGAAGTTCATATGTTCCACGATTTGTAAGCTTAATCCTTGCTTCATAATCCTTAACTATTCCATTGATAAACTCTGCATCCTCAACACTGTAAAAACCGGCCGGTTTTGCCCTTACTCTAACAAAGTAATTTCCATCAGCCCTGGTTCCAACTCCTCCATGATAATCATTCCAATAATATGAAACAAATTCATCGTTTTTAATGCGATTATCAATGTTTTCACGGAATCTTTTAAGTTTAAAATCTTTTAGCTTATCAATAGCTTTTGTATCAACACCCTCTTCTAATGTTAAGGCATCTTTTATATCGTTTCCTTTTTCTGTTCTAACAATAACTGTTGAATAACCTTTTGGTGAACCTACACTACCAATTGATACATCTGCTAAGTCTGATGCAAAATCACGACATACTTTACATCCAGAAAACATTTCCATTTCTTTAACAGGCATTTCAATGGTTTTATCATTGGTCTCCATTATAAATTTGCCCTCAGAAACATCAAATTTTTTAACATCACCTATTTCAATTTCATTATCATTGCATGCCTGTTTTATTGTGTTTAATTTGAATTTTTCAGTACAGAAAAGACCTATTAGATATTCTATTTTTGGAAGTTTTACCGGATATCCTTCATCCCCAATTTCAGAGGAATGTTTTGCAAGATATGGGTAATACTGATATTTTCTAATGCCTTCAATTTGACAAGGCAATCCTACAACAGCTACCTTTTCAAGACCCATTTCTCCTGCTTTTTTAAGGGCAGACAATGGTGAAATTGCATATTTTGACTTTGTAGTGTGTTCCAATGCATCTGCATCTTTAATTATAAGAGAAATTGGTTTCCATTTTACATCACCAACAACAATAGCACCGTCAATTTTCTCTTTTTTAATCAAATCCTTTAAAAAAGTTGTGATAACTCCTCCATCCTGACAGTCATCTGTTCCTTTGCCATAATAATATTTCTCAAAAAAGTTTTCACGAATGCTGATTTGATATCTGCCAGAGCTTGTGCGGGGACATACTTCATGACACATTCCATTTCCAAGACGTCTGCAATATTCTCCAAGTGATGGTGATTCATTAAAATCAATGAAGTTATTTGGACAAACTATTTCACAGGTTCCGCAAGCTGCACAAAATTCTTCATCAACTATTTTGTTTAATTTCCATTCCGGATTATCATTAGCTGTTAATTTTTTTAAATAATCTCCTGCATTGATTATTTTGTCTGCAACTTTTACAATAATTTCCTCTGTAACTTCAGTATTATCCTCTTCTGCCATTTGTTTAGCTTCATCCATAATTTGATCAATTACTTGTTGTGATAAACTATCAGAAGCTTTGGATTTAAGTTTATTAATAAATTTTTCAAGCATAGTATCTCTTCCTCTATTATAAAATAATAAATTATTAGCTATTTTTTTGAAAAGCTGTTTTATATTGTAATTTAAACTTTTATGATTAGAAATAAGGGGCTTTAGAAAGCACCTCCACCCCCACCTCCTGAACCTCCTCCAGGTCCATTAATTCCACTATTGCTG
>CAYPJH010000002.1:0-1583 GCA_964411035.1 uncultured Methanobrevibacter sp.
ATACATGCGGCGAATTATTTATTCGAGACCGCTCGAACAGGCGTGCCGGGAGAACATCTGCTTCATGTATCTGCTGGAAGGGCAAAGAGCGCCGGATCACAATACCATTGCCCGGTTTCGGTCAAAAATTCTGGCGAGTGAAGCGGGACAGGATCTGCTGCGGCAGCTGGTGGAATTGCTGAAAGAATCGGGGCTCCTGTCCATGGCAGCGGTATTTATTGACGGCACAAAGATTGAGGCGAACGCCAACAAATACAGCTTCGTATGGAAAAAAGGCACGGAAAAGAAAGTTGGAAAGCTACAAGCCAAAATCCATGAAACGCTGCCGGAAATGTTGAAACAATTGGGCATTCATTTTTATGTGTCGGCGGAAACGGAGATACGCCATCTGAAAAAGCTGCGGAAAAAGCTGTATGCAAAAATCAAAGAAGCCGGTATTGTCATGGTTCACGGAAGGGGTCAGCGGAAAACCCAACTGCAAAGAGTGCTGGAGCAGGTGGAAGCGTGGCTGGCCAAACTCAGGAAGTATACCAATGACCTGCATATCTGCGGGGACAGGAACAGCTACAGCAAAACCGACCATGACGCTACCTTCATGCACATGAAGGAAGATCATATGCACAACGGTCAACTGAAACCGGGGTATAATGTGAACACAGCCACCTGCAACGAATTTATCATCGGCAATTATATTTCTCCCGACCGCAACGATGTACACACTTTGATTCCGTTCATGGAGCAGCTTCAAAGCACTTACCAGAGGCACGAAATTGGGAAAGCGGTTGTGGATTCCGGCTACGAGAGCGAAGAAAACTACTGCTGGTTTGAGCAGGAGGATCGCCCCGAACTGGTTGTCAAGCCCAGCAATCATGAGCAGAAGAAAAAGAAGAAGTATCGGACGGACATCAGCAGACGGGAAAATATGCCCTATGACGCAGAGAACAACACCTACACCTGTGCCAATGGAAAACTCCTGAAGGAGACGCATCAAAGGAATTCCAAATCAAAATCCGGGTTCCAGATCACCACAAGCGTATATGAGTGCGACAGCTGCGACAAGTGTCCGATGAAAGAAAAGTGCATCAAGGCAGGCGGCAGCAGGAAGCCTCTGGAGGAGCGGCACAAAGTCCTTTACGTTTCCAAGCGATTTCTTCGTCAGCGGGAAGCCATGGAGGAAAAGATTGCTTCTCCCGAAGGCAAGCTCCTGCGGGTCAACCGTTCCATCCAGGCCGAAGGCACTTTTGCCTACATCAAGGAAGACCTGCGTTTCCGACGATTCCTCCTTCGCGGCAAGGAAAAAGTCAAGACCGAATGGCTTCTTTTCTCCCTGGCTCTGAACATTCTCAAGCTCCATCATAAAATCCAAAATGACCGCTTGGGAACGAGAGTGTAAAATAAAGTGTGTAAGTAGCGAGTAAGGCGCTTTTTTATTTTAAATTAAATAATATTTAAACTTAATAAAAAGATTAATGAATCTGAGGGTGAAAAATTTAAATTAACTGGATTTTTTGCATTAAAATGTTTTCTTTTTACAATTTTATTTCATCTTTCAATCATTTTCTACGAACTTGTTAGTCAGTATT
>CAYPJH010000003.1:0-7123 GCA_964411035.1 uncultured Methanobrevibacter sp.
ATTATGAGTCTAGAAATCGCAGAAAAAAACAATTAAAAACATAAACACCAAACCCTAAATATATAAGTGCAGATACCATCTACTTAAACCAAATATCATTATCCTACTTAGCCGATGAAAAAATAGAAGGATTAATACCAACTAGAAAGCAATCCAAAGAAAAAATCGGAAGATTAAATAAAAATCCCTACCACAAAGACCATTTTGAATACAATTACCAACTAGATGCATTTAAATGCCCAGAAAACCAATATTTACACTTTTACGGAAAATACACTGAACCACACAAAGACCCAGACAAACCTGATAAAATAAAAAGAATATATAACAATTATGAAGCTTGTAAAAACTGTAAAGCACGAAACAAGTGCTGTACATCATCACAAACACATAAAACAATCACAGAATACGGAACAGAAATGCAAAAAACAATGAAACACAAAATGGAAAAAGAAGAATATAAAGAAGAATATGTCAAAAGATCAAGCGTAGAAGGACCATTTGGAATATTAAAACAACAATACCACATAGAAAAGAAGTAGTCATTGGAATGATAAAAACCGAAGAAAGAATAAACCTAGACGCACTAGCATACAATATAGTAAGATTATACAACATAAAACAAGAAATAAAAAACACACAATAAGATATAGAAGATTTCTGTGAAAGTACATCAATAAAAAATAAATTACAACTCACAACAACAATATTCTAAATAAAAACAGGCAAAACAAGAAAAACCTAGTTTTGGCGGACACCCTATCAAAAAAGATAAAAATTCAATAAAATTACATATTTTACAGATATTGATATTTATACAGTAATCAATGATAAAAATAAGTTTTTACCCAATTAATGTTTAAAAACGATTCCATGCTGGAAAATTCTACAGTCATACTTCTCATTTTTTTATTGCTTTTTATATCAATCTTAAGGGATCATTTGAAAATAAAATTAAAATATATTTCATGATGTTTTATTAACAAAAAAGAATATACTTATAACAATACTACTTAAAGATAGGTGAAAACATGGAAGAGTATTTAGACCTATGCCAAAAAATAATTTCAAAAACTATTCCTAAAGTTGATTATGTAGATATTAGAGCAGGAAAAGGGAATAGCACAGGTCTTGTAATGAAAGACGGAACTATTGATGAAATTAAAACCGGCAATGCAATAGGCGTAAGAATTAGAGTATTAAACAACGGAGCATGGGGTTTCGCATACACTAATGATTTTTCAAAATTAGATGAAATAGCTGAAACATCAATAAAACTATCAAATTCACTTAAAGGAGATGTAGAACTTGCAGAAAATGAAGTTATAAAAGATGAAGTAAAAACTGATGTGAAAATACCAGTAGGTGATGTTTCAATTGAAGAAAAAAAAGAAGTGCTAAATGAAGTAAATAATATGGCTAATTTTGGAAAAATAGCAAGCACTACTGTTAACTACCAGGATAGTGAAAGCAATTCTTTATTCTTAAACAGTGAAGGAACAGAAATAATCCAAAGTGTAACTAGAACAACATTATCCCTTAATTCTATGGCTAAAGATGGAAATGTCCTTCAAAATGGTCATGGAAGTATTGGAGGTGTTAAAGGTTTTGAAGTAATTGAAAATGAAGATCTTGAAAAATTCTCAAGAGAAATCTCAGATAAAGCAATCAGATTATTATCTGCAAAACCGGCACCTTCCGGACAGTTTCCGATAATTGCTGATAATTTATTAACTGGAGTGTTAATTCATGAAGCATTAGGCCATGCTGTTGAAGGAGATTTGATAATACAAAACGATTCCATTTTAAAGGATAAAATGAACCAAACTATTGCATCTGATATTGTAAATATTTTTGATGATGCAAGTATGAAAGAAGGGTTTGGATATTATGCCTATGACAGTGAAGGGGTTAAAACAAAACCTAATCAACTTGTAAAAAACGGGAAACTTGTAAGTTTACTTAATTCAAGAGAAAGTGCAGGTAAATTAAACATGAAATCCTCAGGAAATGCAAGATCAAGTATTTCAGACCAGCCAATAGTTAGAATGAGTAACACATACCTCCAGCCTGGAGACATGACCTTTGAAGAATTATGTGAAGATATTAAAGATGGAATATATCTTAAAGGTTCTAGAGGAGGCCAAGTTGATACTGGAAAAGGAATATTCCAATTTAACGCTTCTGAAGCTTTTAAAATTGACAATGGTGAAATTACGACTACACTTAAAGATGTTTCACTCTCTGGAAACATTCTGGAAACTCTTAAAAATATTTCAGGTGTAGGTAAAGACTTTAAATTAAGTGTAGGATATTGTGGTAAAGGAGGTCAGACTGTTCCTGTAGGTGATGGAGGCCCTCATACCAAAATATTAAATGCACTTGTTGGCGGAAACCAATAGGAGATGATACAAATGATAAGTGATGAAAATGGACAATATCTAGTGGGTATTGCAAAAGAAGCAGTTCTTAAATATCTGGATGAAAATGAAATACTGGAAATACCTGCTGATTGTCCTGATGAATTAAAAGAAAAAATGGGCGTATTTGTAACGCTGAATCAGAACAATGCACTTAGAGGATGTATTGGATATCCGGAACCTGTAAAAAGTGCTGTTCAATCAACTATTGATGTTGCTATTGCAGCTGCATGTGACGATCCAAGATTTCCGCCGGTTACCATGAATGATTATCCGGAATTAATTTTTGAAGTAACCGTATTATCCAAACCTGAAAAATTAGAAGTTGAAGAACCATCACAGTATTTAGATGAAATAGAACTTGGTCGTGATGGACTTATTATTCAAAAAGGATTTAGTAAAGGTTTACTTCTTCCGCAAGTAGCTGTTGAAAATAACATGAACATAGAAGAATTCCTAGAACATACCTGTATAAAGGCAGGCATAAGTGCAGATAGCTGGTTAGATGCCAGCTGTGATGTTTACACTTTCCAAGGAAAAGTATTTAAGTGATTGGAATAATGGTACTAAATAATTTGAGATTTTAATCTCTCATTTATTTATTTTTAAATAATAATTAAATCTATTATTTTAATTATAATACAAAACATCAACATGCCCCGATGAGTCAAATTGGGAAAAACAGTTGCTACTTTTTCTTTTCATTTAATCATTTACATTTAAATAATTATTTCCATATATTTAATATTAAAAGTATATGGGGGATTTATTTAATGAATGAAAATATCAAAGAACACTCATGGATTCCTTTAATCCTTGTTTGTTTGGCTTCTTTTATTATAGCTTTGGATACTACATTCATGAACGTTAGTATTTCTTCAGTTGTTGTTGATTTGAATACTGATGTGACTACCATTCAAGCAATCATGTCGTATTATACTCTCATCACTGCAGCGTTCATGCTTCTAAGTACTAAGCTTCAGGATATAGTTGGTAAAAAGAAACTGTTTTTAATCGGTGCTGCGATTTACGGTGTCGGTACATTTACTGCAGCAATAAGTTCAAGTTCAACAATGTTATTTATCGGATGGGCTGCACTGGAAGGTCTTGGTGGGGCATTAATGACACCTGCTGCCGTTTCAATAATAAGCGGGACATATTCCGGTGAGAAACGTACATATGCATTGGCAATTGAAAGTGCACTGATTGCAATTGCAGCTGCTATCGGCCCACTCTTCGGAGGGGTCATGACAACATATTTAAGTTGGAGATATGGATTTGCATGTGAATTAATAATCGTATTGATCATATTTGCACTACAGAATAAAATACCTACTTTCACACCTACAGGATCCAAAAACGATTTGGATATTACAGGTTCCATAATTTCATTTGCAGGTCTTGTTTTATTTGTCATCGGTATTTTAATGCTGACTGATAATACAACTTTCAGCATATCTACAATGATTGTAGGTATAATTATCTTGGCAGTCTTTGCATTGTTTGAAATCAAAAGAAAAAGAAAAGGAAATGCACCTCTACTTGATATGGGTTTATTTAGAGACAGGAATCTACGTGTAGGTACTTTCCTTAGATTAATGGCTAGTCTTGCAATGGGCGGAACATTGTTTGCAATTTCCGTTTATCTGCAAAGTGTATTGAATTTATCTGCATTTAATACTGGTTTGACTTTGCTTCCAATGACCATAGGCTTGCTTATATTTGCATTAGCAGCTCCAAAATTATCCGGAAAACTTAATCATAAAGTGCTCATGTCAATAGGATGCATAGTGGGAATCATTGGATGTCTGATTTTAAGCCAACAGTTTACAATGGATACAACAATGATAGAATTGATGCCGGGACTGTTCATATTTGGAGCAGGACTTGGTTTTGTAATGGCTTTAGGTTTGGATATTACATTAATCAATATTCCTGAGGAAAGTCAAAATAATGCATCAGGAATTGTTACAACCGGCCAGACATTAGGTCAGTCAATGGGTACAGCAATTATAGGTATGATACTAATTTTAGGTGTTATTGGAGGAATTAACGATGCAGTTGATACCTATGCACCACAATATTCAGATAACCAAACATTCCATCAGGATGTCTATGAACACTTTGAAAAAATAGGCAATATGGACGAAGTTAAAGCAGAAAGCAGTACTGTTCAAAATATTGTAGACACCATCATTAAGGATTCCATGGCATTCGTAATGTATGTAACAGCTATCCTCATGGCAGTCGTTTTTGTCATGACATTCCGACTGACGGACAAAAAGATTAAAAAATAATTTGAGATTTTAATATCTCATTTATTATTTTTAAATAATTAATTAAATCCATTATTTATAATTATAATGCAAGGAAATCAACATGCCCTGCTGAATCAATTGGAAATTGCTACTTTTTTTATTTAATGAACCATTTTGACTAACGCAAACCTTTGAAATATCAAATCTGATTTAAATGTTGTTTGTTTGAATATCATCATTTTAGATTCTTCTTTAGATTATTTATAATTGCTAAATCAGATTATATGAATGTATTAGTTACATTAATATCTGTAGTTGGTTCAATTTGCAGCTGCGGTTATGGTACAACTTCCGGATTTGGATTTCCAGTAGCTCCAGTTATAGATGAAAAATATTTGCTATCAGGAGTTCTAAAAAAAGTAGTGTAGAGAAACAAAAGCATCACAACTATCTTCGGAGTTTTCATATACACCAACAATAGTTATGAATAATGTTTAACCAACTTTTAATTTAGTGAATCTGGGATATTATCCACAAATTTAATTAAGTCTCCCATTCAAAGATTATTATATAAATATTATGAGAGAAACAGTATAAGCAACTGATATTTAAAGTGATTATAATGATGATTCCAACAATACCCACCCCTGACGAACTATTAGACAAAGGATTTAGAAGAGGGAAAAAATCTGCAGACCTGATGAGAACTCAAAAAATACCAAAACACCTAAAAGGTAAAAAGATAGAAGAAACTAGAGTAATTACAGCCTGTCAGGTAATCAAGGATAAACTTAAAATGATTATAGACAGTGTTCCAATTATTGAAGAATTACCTGAGTTTTATCAGGATTACATTGACATTACCGTAGGAGTGGATGATTTAAAACAATCTTTAGGCGGTTTGAATTGGGCTTATGGTATTTTAACACAACTTGAAAAAGAATATGGTGGAAAAATACGTAATAACCCATCTGAACGTGCCAGCGGTTTTCAAAAACAGGCATATGGAAGAATAGCATCTGTTGTAAATAAAATCAAAAAAGACCTGGACATACTTGATTTTGCAAAACAAAATTTAAGAAATATGCCAACTGTTGATTTTAATGCATTGACTATAGTTATTGCAGGTTTTCCAAATGTAGGAAAGTCAACACTTCTAAAACAGATTACTGGAGCAGATCCTCAAGTAGCTAATTATCCATTTACAACAAAAGGTATTCAGATAGGTCATACTGAAAGACACTGGCAGGAAATACAGATTATAGACACGCCAGGTTTATTGGATAGGCCTGTTCTTGAAATGAATAACATTGAATTAAATGCATTGATTGCACTGGAACATTTGGCTGATGCGATTTTATTCATATTTGACGGGTCTGAAACTTGTGGATTTACACTTGAAAATCAATATAACCTATATGAACAAATTAAAAAGGTATTTAGTGAAATTCCAATCATTTCTTTATTTAATAAAATGGATTTAATAGATTTAGATACTTATGTCCAATATTATATTGATAAAGTTGAAAATCCTCTATTAATATCTGCAATAGAAGGAGAAGGATTAGATAAAATTAATCAAACTATTGATGAACTTGAAAAAATCGATGAAAATAAATAAGTTTATATATAAAAATAACACAATCAATATTAAAATTCAATTTTAAAGGAGTTTGGAAAAATGAGTGAAAAAGATACCATAGAAGTGGAAACTTCAAAAAAAGAAAAAATAAACGAAAAAATAAATAAAGGTCATGAAAAAGTAAATGATACTCTTGACAATAGTAAAGAAAAAGTAGAAAAAAAATTTGATTCAAAAAAAGAGAAATTGAATGATACTATTGATCAAGGAAAAAACATTGCGGATAAAGTAGCTAGCGATTTATCTAAAGGTGTTGATGGATTTTTCGACAATGCTAAAATAGTACAACAAAAAGTAAACGATAAAATCAATAATTACAAAAAAAATATTACCTCTAACTTAGATATTGATCTTGTCGAAGATGAGAAAAAATATTACATCAAAGTAGCAACACCTGGTGTAGATAAAGAAGATATTGAAATTGAAGCTGGAGATTACGAAATAAGCATTGAAGCAACATTCCCTTCATGTGATGAAACAATTGAAGCTGATGATGATGCTGAAATACTTATTGAAGAATTAAAATCTGGCGAATGTGTTAAAACAATTACATTTGCAAACAAAATTGATATTGAAAATATAAAAGCAACATTTAACAATGGAATGGTCACTATAACAATTCCTAAAGTAGTTACTCCAAAACACAAAGTTAAAGTAGAATAAATTCTACTTCTTTTTTTATTTTTTAGCAAAAAAAACTATTTTTTAGATTTATTTTAAAAAAAAAGAAATATAAGATGAAGATTAATATCTTACCTTACCAATATGGCGTGTAGCTCCTGGATCTTCTCCATTGAAATGAG
>CAYPJH010000004.1:0-1572 GCA_964411035.1 uncultured Methanobrevibacter sp.
ATTCATTAATCCTAGTTCAAGGAGAAGAAACTCCAACAGCATTTGTTTTAACAAATGACAATGATGACCAAATAAGCTATTTTTATTGGGGTGCTGCTAAAGAATTTGAAGAAAGTAAAATTCCTAAAAAAGCAATAAACAATGCAGAAGCAATACATTTAGCTACTGGAGACCCTAATTTTAACTGGAAATGTAGTAAACAAGCAAAAGAAGAAGACTTATTAATATCATTTGATCCGGGTCAGGATTTGGGAATGTATTCAACAAAAAAGCTTAGGGATGTTCTGGAAAATACCACCATTCTTTTTGGCAATCACTATGAAATTGAAAGAATATGTGAATCTTTAGAAGTGGATATTCAAGGCTTAAGAGAACTCGGACCAAAAATTATTGTTAAAACCTGTGGCGCAAAAGGCAGCGAAATATATTCAGATGATGATAAAATAGTTATTGATGCTATTAAAACCACTGCTAATGATCCAACCGGAGCCGGAGACTCTTATAGAGCAGGTTTCTTATCAAGATTCCTAAATGGAGAATCCCTATATGAATCAGGAAAATTTGCTTCAACTGTATCCTCATTTATTGTTGAAGAACAGGGTTGTCAAACCAAAGCCCCTAACTTTGGAGATGCCTTTGAAAGAATGACTGAATTCTATAAAAACTAATTTCTTTTTTTAAAATATAAATCCCAAATTATTTTTTAAATTTATGATAAATTCATTAATCAAAGTTGTGATGATTATTAAAGATTTTTAAAATTGAAATATCATAATTTATATATAAAAAAATAGAAATTACAAATATTAAACTTATTTTATATTTTTATAATTAATGGTGATTTAATGAAACATTGGACTGAAAGAATAGCTGAAGAATTAAGCGAAAGAGATGTTGATGAACATGTAATAGCTAGTGGAACATCAATATCTGGATCAATACATATTGGAAATTCATGTGATGTGTTTATTGCTAATGCTATTGGAAAAGAATTACGTAAACTTGGTAAAAATGCTAAAACAATATGGATAGCTGATGATCATGACCCTTTAAGAAAAGTTCCATATCCTTTACCTGAAAGTTATGATAAATACTTAGGAATGCCTTACTCCAACATTCCATGTCCTGACGGATGTTGCGACAGTTTTGTAGAACATTTTGAAAAACCGTTTTTAGGAGTTATGGATGAATACGGAATAGAAATAGAAACCAAATCCGGTTTTAAAATGTACAAGTCAGGAGCATATAACGATTACATAAGAACAGCACTTGAAAAAGCACCTGAAATCAGAGAAATATTTAACCAGTATAGAAGAGAACCCTTAGCAGATGACTGGTTACCTTACAATCCGATTTGTGAAAAATGTGGAAGAGTAAATACAACCTATGCCTATGATTTTGATGGAGATACTGTAAAATATAGGTGTGAATGTGGCCATGATGGCGAAATGGACATTAAAAGCGGAGACGGAAAACTCACATGGAGAGTTGAATGGGCTGCCAGATGGAAAATCTTTGGAGTTACTTGCGAGCCGTTTGGAGTTGACGTTGCTGCCAGTGGAGGATCTTGCG
>CAYPJH010000005.1:0-1821 GCA_964411035.1 uncultured Methanobrevibacter sp.
TATCAAACAGCGCAAGCATATCGTCAAGCTCAATATCTCCGTTTACAAGGAACTCGCCTTTGCCTATTTTATAATAATTATGCTCAATTTCCTCGTCCTCATCCCAAATCTCACCAACTATTTCCTCAAGCAGATCCTCCATTGTCACAATTCCCAGAGTTCCGCCGTATTCGTCGGTAACTATTGCAAGATGGATTTTTGTACGCTTAAAGGAGTTAAGAATGTTTGAAAGGGTCTGAGTTTTGAAAACAAAAAACGGAGTTTGCATAATATCACGAACATCAGGAGCTTTGCCGTCGGCAAGTGATTCAAGATAATCTCTTGTATGCAAAATTCCGACAACATGGTCAACTGTGTTCTCATAGACAGGTATCCTTGAATAGCGGTTTTCGATTATAATTTCCTTAATCTTGTCTTGGCTGTCATCAACGCTGATAAAGGTAACATCAACTCTGGGAGTCAAAATTTCCTCTGCGGTTTTGTCGTCAAAGTCGAGCGCCGAGCGTACCATTTCGCTTTCGCTTTCTTCAAGTACACCTTCTTCCTCAATGCTCTCAACAATGTATTTCAGCTCATTCTCGGTAACAGAGGGACTTTCCTTTGAGCCTCCTGCAATTTTAATAGCAAGTGATTTGAGCTTGATAAACACAAACACAAGCGGAGTCAGAATAATCATCAAAAGTCGCAGGATTCCGGCTGTTTTCATTGCAAAGCTGTCGCAATGCTCTTTTGCAAGACACTTTGGGACTACCTCGCCAAAGGTAAGTACAAGCAAAGTGGTGGCACCCGTTGCAATAGCAGAACCGGCATCGTGAAATAGCGCAATGCACAGAACGGTTGCAATAGATGAACAGCTCAGATTTACAACATTGTTGCAAATCAAAATCGTTGTGAGGGCATTATCAAAGTGGTCTATAACATACAATACATTTTTTGCTCTTTTGTTGCCCTTATCTCCGCTTTGTTGCATTCTGATTTTGTTGACAAATGAGAACGCAGTTTCTGTTGCGGAAAAAAATGCGGAAAGCAAAACTAAGACGCCGATTGTAATGCCCATAATTATGTTGCCGGACAATTAAAAATCACTCCGTAATATTTTATTGTATATATTCTGAGTGTGTATTCATATATATACTTTACCCCATATGATACTATAATTCTTTAGAACAATTATTGCTTTTAAGAAATATAAAACAAAAACATTGAAAAATACATCCAATAATGATATAATTATTAATATTAGTTTATTATGGGGAATAAGGCTTTTTTGACTAATCCCATTTTTCGCTTTATTTTTGTGCAGGGTGCATTTTTTGTTTGATTGAGGAAACGATACAAACGGAGGTGCATATTTATGCCACAAAAATCAAAAAGCAATAAGTCATCAAAGCTTCGTGATGATTTTGTCAAAAATCCCTGTGCAGATGATCCCCAGAGGCTCGAAAACGACAGCCCAATAAACGAGTCACACACCGACCAGATTGGTGAAGTCGGTTCGGTTCTTACCTCGCATAAAGACAGCATCATACACTGCCTTACCATAATCGGTCAGATCGAAGGTCACTATATACTCCCTCAACAGAACAAAACCACAAAGTATGAGCATTTATTGCCGTTGCTTGTGTCTGTTGAAGAGGACGAAAGAATAGACGGACTTTTGATTTTGCTAAACACAGTCGGCGGTGATGTTGAGGCAGGTCTTGCCATTGCCGAGGTGATAGCAGGAATGAAGAAGCCCTCGGTTTCTATTGTTTTGGGCGGAGGTCACTCAATCGGAATCCCCCTTGCGGTTGCCGCAAAAAAAAGCTTTATCGCAAAAAG
>CAYPJH010000006.1:0-5425 GCA_964411035.1 uncultured Methanobrevibacter sp.
CCTGCTCCTGCACCTACAACATCACTATTATTTTTACCTATAACATTTTCACCAGTTCCAAATCCAAATCCAACTCTCATAACTGGAATTAATAATTTATCATTAGTTTCTATAGGTTCTCCGATGAAATTTTCAATATTAAGTAACTTCTGAAGTTCTTCAACCGTTGTCTTAACATTATTGTCCATATTGTACCTCCTGGATATAAATCAATATTATATTTATTTCTTAATTATAATGTTTATTACTATTACTTAAATATTTGTATTAATATTAAAAATAGAAAATCTAGTCATATTTATAATTGTATTTTTTTGTTAATTTTGCTAAAATAAGTATGATGTGGAGGAAATATTCCTCCAAAAAAGTATTATGCAGAATAAGATTCAGTAATTGAAGCAACACCTAAACCAGGTTCATCAATTACACCTAATTCTTTTAAAGTCATTCCAATAGCTCCAAATGTTTGGAGTAATTCTCTGTATGAAATGTTTCCCATATGACCTATTCTGAAAATATTTCCTTTTAAGTGATCTTGACCGCCTGCTAATTCAACACCGTATTTATCACGGGTTGTTCCTCTGAACTCAGAATCTGTAATTCCTTCAGGCATTTTTACTGCAGTAACAGTAGCTGAAGATACTTTTTCATCTGCGAATAATTCTAATCCAAGTGATTTTACAGCATCCACAGTAGCTTTTGCTGCTTTGTGGTGGCGTGCAATTCTATTATCCAATCCTTCTTCTTTAACCATTTTCAATGCTTCATTCATAGCATATGTAAGTGAAACAGAAGGGGTGTATGGTGTTTCTGGAGGATTTTTATCTCCACTTTTTTTGTATGCTTTCATATCAAGATAGAAACCATTAGGGGTTACTTTTTCTACTTTATCCCATGCATCATCGCTTAAAGTAATTGCAGCCATTCCAGGTGGTGCAGCTAAACATTTTTGAGATCCGGTAACACAGACATCAATTCCAAAGTCATCTACTTTAACTTCATCTCCACCAAGGGAAGATACTGTGTCTACAATGTATAAAGCATCATAATCTTTCATTACTTTTCCTATTTCTTTGATTGGTGCAGATACTCCGGTGGATGTTTCGTTGTGTATTACAGTAATCGCTTTTATATCTTCATCAGCATCTAATGCTTCTTTAATAGCTTCTGGTGTAACAGCAGTTCCCCATTCAACAGCTAACTCTTTGGTATCAATTCCATGAGCTTGAGCTATTTTCATAAAACGTTCACCAAATTTTCCACCTACAACATTCAGTACTTTTTCACCAGGATTTAACACATTACTAACGGCCGCTTCCATTGAAGCAGTTCCGGATCCTGTAAGTAAATAAGCTTGATTTTTGGTTTGGAAAACATCAGCCATCAATTCACTAGTTTCAGTTAAAATTTCTCCATATTTAGCACTTCTGTGGTTAACAACAGCTTGTGACATAGCGTTAAGCACTCTAGGATGTACTGTTGTTGGTCCTGGAAGCATCAATAAAACATTATCCATTTTTTAAATTCCTCCATATGATATAGAATAATAAATTAGCTATTTAGCTAATTAAATTTTTAATTTTTATAGTTTTTAAACATATCTTTTTAAGGATTTTATATGCTTGTTCATTTTTTCTATTTCAAAGTTAGATTTTTTTAAACTATTGTCCATATATTATAGTTTTTAAATAGTAAAATCTACAAATATAATAGTAATGTCAGATTTAACTTTTAAAAGAATTTTTAATTATTTATTTGGATTATTTTTAATTACTTTAGGAGTTGGATTTTCCATTAAATCAAATTTAGGTTCAACTCCTGTAAGCACAGTTCCTTATACTATTAATTTAATTTGGGGAATTGAAATTGGAATAGCTACAATTATATTTCATGCATTTCTAGTACTTATTGAGCTATTATTGCTCAGGTCTAATTTTAAACCTAAACATTTTCTTCAGGTATTTGTAGGAATTTTATTTGGATGGTTTACATCAATTTCAGTTTATTTAACTGGCTTAATTCCACTTCCGGATAATATTTTTGTAAATTTGGTTTTAATTGTTTTAAGCACTTTTTTAGTAGCTTTAGGATTATTCTTCTATGTTCCAGCTAATATTATACCTTTATCTGTTGAAGGCGTTACTCAAGCAATAGCAATTGTGTCAAACAGGCCATTTCCTAAAATCAAGGTTTATTTTGATGTTACTATTGTTGTTAGTTCAGTAATTTTATGCTACTTCTTCTTACATATTGTTGGAGGAAGTGTAGGTATTGGAACAATTATTGCAGCTATCTTTGTTGGAACTACATTAAAATATATTCAAAAACTTCACAGGTATATTACAGGTCAGCCGGTTGATTTAAAGAAGATGTAACAGGTTATGGTGTTAATTATGGATTTTGGGCTTTGGCAAAAGTATTATAAGGAAATATTAGATGATTTTGGATTTTCACAGGATGATGATGAGGCATCCGCAGAATTATTGGATGAAATGTTAGCTAAACAGGGTTATTTAACCTTAGAAGATTTGCATGCAAAAATAACAAACTGCAGAAATACAGATAAATTCATAGTTTTCGGAGCAGGACCCTCTTTAAAAAATTCAGTTATTAAACTTAAAAGAGATTATGATTTGAATAATTATATATTGATAGCTGCAGACGGAGCAACAACAGCCTTAATTGAAGAGCGCATTGTGCCGGATATAATTGTAACAGATTTAGACGGTAATTTAGATGATATTCTACTTGCCAATACAAAGGATTCAGCTATTGTAATTCATGCTCATGGAAACAATCCAGATAGCATTTTAGATTATGTTCCATTTTTCAGCAATGTTTTAGGAACTACCCAATCAAAACCTCATGGAAATCTATATAATTTTGGAGGTTTTACAGATGGAGATAGGGCAATTTTTTTAGCCTGTGCATTAAATGCCCGTGAAATCATTTTGGCCGGAATGGATTTTGGAGATATTGTTACAAAATATTCAAGACCTAATAATGAGAATTTTCTACAGGAAGCTGATGATATTAAGAAAAAAAAGCTCCAATATGCTGAAAAACTAACAGACTGGATTAATGATAATGAAAATGTTACATTAACTTACTTTTAAAAATAAGATTATTTTTATAGTAGTTTAAATATATTTATTAAACATGGGAATTGAAGATATATTAATGCATGATGAAAGTTTATTTTCCAATATAAATGCTTTTGATCCCGATTATGTCCCTCCAAATTATAATTATAGGGATAATCAAATGGAGGCTATGGCTATGGGCATCAGGCCAGCTATTAGCGGAGGAAAACCAGTTAATTCTGTTGTTCTCGGATCATGTGCTACTGGAAAAACAACTGCTATTAAAAAAGTTTTTGAATTAGTTGAAAAAAGCACTGAAAAGGTTATTTGTGTTTATATTAATTGCCAATTGCATACAACACGTTTTGGAATATTTTCACAGATTTATAAAAAGCTGTTTGGCCATTTACCTCCTGAAACAGGGGTTCCTTTTTCAAGAATTTACACTCAAATCATGCAATATCTTCAAAAAGAAAATAAGTCATTAATAGTAGCTTTAGATGATGTAAATTATTTATTTCAAAGTAATAATGCCAACACTGTATTTTTTGATTTGTTAAGATCATATGAAGAATTTCCAGGTGTTAAAGTAGGTGTTTTTGCTATTTTATCTGATTTAGAGTTAAAATATGCTTTTGATAAAAATGTTAATTCTGTTTTCATCCCTCAGGAAATCATATTTCAACCTTATTCATTTTCAGAGATTGTTTCAATTCTTACAGATAGAGTAAATGCAGGGTTTTTTGCTAATGTAATTTCAGATGAACTTATAGAGAAGATAGCCCAGCATACTTTTGATAGTGGGGATTTGAGAGTTGGTATTAATCTTTTAAAATTAGCAGCCAATATTGCTGAGGCAAATGCTTCAAAGCAGATTACAGAAGAACATGTTGATCAGGCAATTGATTCTTTAGTTTCAGTTAACATTTCTGAAACTCTTAAATCACTTTCAGATGTGGAAAAAGATGTAATTAAACTTATTATTGAAAGTAATGAGATTTTAACTTCTGGAAAATTGGCAGATAAGTTTAAAAAACAGAATAATCTTAGTTATGCTTCATTTAATAGAGTTTTGGAAAAATTAGAATTTCTAAGATTAATTGACACAAGATTCACTGGTAAGGGTGTTAGAGGAAATTCTCGCGAAATCATCCTTAGATTTAATTATGATGATTATAAGGATTGTATTAAGTTATAAGGAAAAAGTATCTTAATGGATGCGGGATTATAACATTTGCTGGATTGTGGACTTTTCCCTTATAATTTAAACATTTTAATTTCTGTATGTTAATCTTGCATGATTTTGCAGTTAACATGCTCCCACGGGTTTGGTAGATTAATTATCTATATTAAATTTGGGTTTGGAGCCATTACAACAGAAATTATTGATAAAAGTAATATTATTGCAACTGCAAATATTACCATGCAAGCGTAAATGTCAACTGAGCTATATTTAATAGCATCTATTATAGAATTTTTCTTTCTTAAATCTGCTTTTGGAGTTGTGTTAAAATATTCCATCATACTTATCACTAATATAACATTGTTCAAAATCACCATATAAAGAAAGAGAAAGAGCCCATTTGGAAAGTAATATTTTGGTGAAAAATCATGAAAACTATTGAAAAACCATATGAATTTTTTGATGTAACTGCCGATGTTGGTATTCATGCCTATGGAGAAACTCTTGAAGAAAGTTTTGAAAACTCTGCATTAGCAATGTTTAATGTAATATCAAATACGGACAATGTTGCTAAATCAAACCAGTTTAAATTCACCATTAATTCTGAAGATAAAATTTCATTATTATATGATTTTTTAGAGGAATTGTTATTTTTACATGAAGTTGAATTTATGATCTTTTCAGATTTTAATATAAAAATTTCAAAAGAAAATGAAGAATATGTGCTTGATGCAGTTGTTATGGGTGAAAATATTAACTGGGAAATTCATGAAAGGGGCTGTGAAGTAAAAGCGGTCACTTTTCACATGATGGATGTAGAGGTTAAAGATGGGTTATATGAGACTTGTGTAATCCTGGATTTATAGTAACATTTATTAATATGAAAATTCAATTAACCTTAAAAGGAGATGGAATTATGCATTATAAAAAAACAGTTTATAGAGGTTTAGAAGCATTAATTGCTACAGTTGGTGGAATTATTGCTTTTGCAGCAAGTGCATTTGTTATTTTTATTGGAAGCTTTACATAAAAATTACCACCATCTATTATTAATCCCTTTGAAGATCTAGATATCCAAGGTATAATAAGTTCATTATTTTTTGTCGATAGCTCTGAAATTGGTAAAAATACAGAATAATTGCTAGTCTCTTCATAACTT
>CAYPJH010000007.1:0-3459 GCA_964411035.1 uncultured Methanobrevibacter sp.
ATTAAAATCTCCACTTCCTTCTTCTGGATTAAAGATACTGTGATTATTACATCCTTTATAATAGAAATCTACATAGTCCCCTCCCATCTTCTCTCTCTACCCCATCTACTGTAATTCATTTCTCTTCCTTGTTTTTTTTCCCTTTACCCTCACTTCCTCTTATATGTAATTTTGTATAACAATCAGGGTCTCCTTCCGTTTCCATGCAATTTCCCTTCTTTCTCCCTTTCCCTCCCCCATCTCATCCCTATTTAATTGTGATCTTCTTCTCATGCTCTTCCTCCCTGTTCTGTTCTTCGTTGCCTTCCTTATATCAAAGAAGGCATTTGGCATATATTTCTGGCTTGTTTGGTTCTTGATGTCAGATGGAGAGACATTTCTCTTTCACAGCAGACAGCCACTGCAGGACTTGGGTGGTCTCCATATGGAACAAGTCTTCACCTTGAATCCTTATTTACGTTGGGGAAGTTTGAGTTCCCTGATAGGCCAGTCCAGGTGGTGAGTTCATTCCTATGGCAAAGGAGTGGGGCCTGCAAATGAGAAGGAGTAGAAAAATCAGAGTAAGACACTTCCAGGAAAAAGAACATTGGTTCATATTATTCTCTGTTGGGTGCTTCCATCTTGCCCTCTGTCATAGCTAGCTGCTCAGGTATATTTATTCATAGTTCAAAGCTAGTTGAGGGCAAGTATCAACAAAATTCAACAAACCTTTGCCTAATTAAAACTGGTTAGCTGAGTTAAGATCCTTCAAGGAAATGATGAGAGGAACAGAAACCAAGGTCAGCATCTTATTAAACTCTTGTTTCTTTCAGACCTTTAAAAAATTGAATTTGATATTTTTCAGTAATTTGGGGGAATTGAACTTCACTGAACTTCCTTTAAATGAAGGGACAGGGTTAGTGCTGGAGATCAGAAATGGAAGGCACAGGGTTAGTGTTTAAGAGGAAATCAGATATTTTGAAATATCCAACGCCTAATGGAGTTATGGTTTGAATAACATTCACAATAATAAATTTAAATTTGTCCTCAGAAAAGTCATAGGATTTGGAAACAAAGTGTTGATATAGTTTTTTGCTAAGCACAAATAGGACTCAAATATTGCATTTTGAATATTATTACAATTTGTTAGTCCTTTTAAAATATACTTTTCATACTAATTTTAAATACTCGGTGAAAATATCTCTTCTTTGCATTTTTTGCTCTATATTTATTCCATGATTAATTTCAACAAGTTATTTCATTGTCATGGTCCTACAAGACAGTTGGCACACATGGTTACTGAATGGATGGTAGCATATTTTGAAAGCCTAATTACAAACTCTTCATAAAGCAGTTTATAAGCCTCTTTTCAGCAAGTCCATGTTGTAAAGTTTGTTGAGTATACAGGTTAATCATTATGGATTTGGAATCAGATTTGAAATCACCTCTGCTCTTTCTTACCACTGAGTGTCTTTGGAAGAAAAGTAATGAAGCTTCCCTCCGTAAAGCTCATTTTATGAACCTGTAAAATGGGACTCATAATATCTAGTTCAGAGAATTGTGAAATTTACATGAAATGATGTGATGATTTGCACAGAGTGTATGACACTATAAAGGCTCAATATAATAGAAAAACTCTAAGCAAAATATTTTATGCTACAATTGGTACGCATTGCTCTTGAGAGAACAAAGAACTGGACATTACCATTGGAAGAACAATCAATCCTACTTAAGTACTCTGATTGAAAATGAAAACTGTTGGAGAGTGGATGTAAAAGAGCAGTGTCCTTATTCCCTTGGTGCTGCAGGGCTCTACTTTCAACCTGTGATGGGCTGAGTTGTCTGCTGCTTGCTACTGACCCTGAATACTGATCCTCTCCAAGGACAACTGCTATATTTGATAACAAACACCCCACCTGAGGATCAGAAGGCCAAACCCAATGTGACTACTCATGTCCCACATGTTAGAAAGGTCTTCCTCCAATTGAAATTAAATGGAATGTTTTTGAGAAATAGAAAGCTGCTCTACTCCAGGTTCTTCAATATAGAGAATGTGAAGCAAAGCAAAGCATAGTGTACAGAGTCATGGAAACAGGCACCTCAGGGTTCTCATGAGGGCACACATCATGGTACAGTTTCATGGTCAAAGTCATGGTGCTATCAAACTCTTGACAACTTACATAACTTCATTGCTGCCCTGTTTCTGGACTGGTCACATTTCCTCCTGTAAAGCCCAATTCTACTTTCATTCATTCTTACATTAGTTCGAATCCACAGTTATTTACTCTTTATACTAAATTTAGATGTTTTTTATTCTGCAGGATTTTTAAACTTTAGAAATGTCATAAGACTGTTAAGAGAATCCCGATATGGCCTTTCTAATTGATCTAACAAATCTTGTTGACCAATCTTGTTGAGCAAACAGCTTTTAAAGATTTTAACATGTCATTAATGAGGGAGAGAGATCTATATTATAATAGTTGAAATATTCATAGACACATGTGAAATATTGAAGTCAGTGTATTTGCAAATGAATGCAAAACTTTTCTTCCTAGTGGGGGAGGGAAAACGGCTGAAATTGCCTGGACAAACTGTATTTCCTGCCTCTCCATGACAGTTATGTGGAATGTCTAGGAGGAGTCACAGACTTTTCACATTCGGCCACATGTACTTTATCTTGCCTCTTTCCCTAATTCAACCTTTCTGAACAGTTTGAGAAGAGTATTTGTGTCTCACACCAATGGACACTTAATGCCTTTACTCTGCTGTGAATTGTCCAGGAGAGCACATTCTCTCCTATAACCCTGAAAAATTCCTACATTCAGGAAACTAACATTGACACAATACATTCCTCCAGTCTATAGCCCAATTTGTTAGTTGTCCTGTTGTCATCCTCCATGCTTGATTTAAGTCCAGGCTCCCACAGTTCATACACTTATCACATCTCTTTAGTCTCCTTTATAGTTTTAGAAAATTTTCAAATTTGCCTACTTCTGAAATTTAGAGACAAAGACTGTGGCATTTCTGGTGTGTGTGTGTGTGTGTGTGTGTGTGTGCATATACAAACATATGCTGCTTCATTGGTGATTAAGTCTTGAGCTATTATGTCAAAAGCCAACATTTGCAAAGCACATTTTACCTCAAAAGTAACATTGGGAAGAAATAGCAAGCAGAAAACAAACCCCAAATATGTGGCACCAGGCCTACAATATAGAAATAGCTGTCGACGTGTCTGCCATGCTTACCAAATTGAGTCAGTCTAAGAACTTGGCAGGCAGGAGGTGACTAGAACACGACAGCCTTCGAAGGAGGGGTCGTATCCACGGGCTCTTCACTGGCAGCCTGGGAGGTTGGTGGTGCAGAGGCCCTCTGTGCCAGGGTGCTTGTACCTTAATGATGATTGATATTGATAATTTTAAGCATATTAACGATGATTTCGGACATGCGGCCGGAGATCAGGCACTCCAGCAGATTGCCGGG
>CAYPJH010000008.1:0-3798 GCA_964411035.1 uncultured Methanobrevibacter sp.
AGTGCAGTCGGTGCCATGCTGAAGTTCTTTTGTTCTGCTATCTTTTTAGAACGATAGCTACTAATTCCTTTTTTAGGTTTTGCTTTAATAGCACCAGTATTGATTAGCTCTTTAACTCCTTCACGAGTCATTGCCCTTGAAACATCATCCATTCTTTTTGGGTCAATCCATACACGGTTAAGACCTACTTTAAGAATGCTTGCAGCTAATCTTTTTTGAGTTGTAAGATTCATATGTATAATCATCCTCCGTATCTATAATAGCTGATTATTTTTTTTGTAAACTCCTTAAATTATCAGAAGAATCAAAACTATAATTGCCCTTGTTTTGATTCAACTTCAATAAATATGATAATTTATTTGTTTAATACTTTAATACCAAGTTCATATGCTTTTTTAAGCATTAAATCTTTTTTCCTTTTACCAATAGAAGCACTAATTCTTGCAGCATCGGTTGCTGGGTTAAGAGCTTCTAGTTCTTTCATATTATTTACAAGAACATCTTTGTACCCTGAAGGATGTAAATACCTAGTAGATTTTGGAGTCCTATAACCAATTGCAGGCATTGCTGGTTTTCCTGCTTCATATCTTCTCATTTTACTGGTTTTTCCTCTAGGTCTTCTCCATTTGATTCCAAGTTTTTTATAACGAGCATATTCTTGTCTTTTAAATCTTTTATTAGCCATCCAAAATCACCTATTCTTTGCTAATTAAATATATTCCGTCTTGGAATACCCTAGGATCTCTTCCTTTAATTTTAGTTGCTTGTTCTAGGTTAGCCATGGTTTGACCAACATGTTCCTTATTAATACCGGTAATTGTTACCTCATCACCTTTAACAGAAACTTTTGAGTCTCCTACGATTTTTGCGTTTCTTGGGTGTCTTTCCCCGAGGAAATTATCGATATTGACAATGTTTTTATTAACTTTTACAGTCATTGGAAAGTGAGCGTATACGATTTTCATGGTGTATTTAAATCCGTCAGTTACACCTGTAATCATATTGCTGATGTGTGCTTTTGTTGTTCCAATCATTGCTTTGTCCTTTTTTTTCGGAAATGAAGTTTCCAATACTACAACATTGTCCCCTTTTTTAATACTTACATTTGGGTAAGTAAATTTTCTGGAGTCTTCTCCATTTGGTCCTTTAACAGAAACCAATTCTTCATCAATTATAACTTCAACGCCTTCAGGGATTTCAATTTCTTCCCTTATAGCTGCAGCTAATACCATATATAATCACCTAGTACATGTAAGCCAACAAACGTCCACCAATTCCTCTTTCTTTAGCCTCATTGTGAGTCATAATTCCTTGAGGAGTGGTAAGAATTAAAATACCAAAGTTCTTTGCTGGCAAATATCTTTTTTCAAATTTCTCAAATTCATCTTTTTTAACAGCATGACGAGGTTTGATAACACCACATTTGTTTATGTTACCATCTAATTCAACTATGAATTTACCTGCTTTCTCATCATCTACATACTCAAAATTTCCAATATAATTCTCTTTTTGCATAGTGCTTAAAACTTCTCCAATTAATTTTGAAGCAGGAGAAATAACACAAGAATCATTTACTTGTAATTCATTATTTCTAATATTAGTTAAAGCATTTGCAAGAGGATCCATAAGACTCATATTAAACTACCTCTAATTATATTTTTTAAAACCTATTTTAGGAGCTATTTCCCTAAAACATTGTCTGCATAAATTGAGTCCGTATCTACTAATCATTGCAGAATGATCTCCACATCTACTACATTTTTTTGCAGCTTTTCCGTATTTTCTTGGCAAAATATCACCTATTATTCTGTTACGTAATTTACATTAAAATTATTTTCCATAAATTCCATAGTTTCTTCTTTAGAAATTCTATGTTTTTGTGGAACTTTCTTTTGTTGAATTTTTCTTTTAGCTATTCTGTAACCTGGTTTTTCAAAAGTTATAGAAAGATCCATACCAAATATACCGATATCAGGATTATATTTCATACCTGGAATATCAATATGTTCCCTAATACCAAAAGAAAGGTTTCCTTGATCGTCAAATTGAGTAGGTCTAATATTTCTACTAATACCTTCTAAAACCATGTCAATAGCTTTATCTGCTTTTTCACCACGTAAAGTTACTTTACATGCAATAGGTTGACGTTTCCTAATACCCCATTCTGGATTTGTTACTTTTGAAAAAGTTTTAACCGGTTTTTGATCAAACATTTCTTCTAAAAGTGTAATAGCACGAGATAATTTTTCTCCTGCTTCACCAACACCAATGTTAATGGTAACTTTTTCAATTTTAACATTGTTCATAGGATTCATTGATTAACCTCCAATAAATCAATTATTGGTGAGTCTTCCCCAACGACAAAAACATAATCTTTTAAAGTTAAAAATGTGTTTTTTGCACTATTTTCAATAATAATATTATTAGGATTGCTAGATTCATTAATTATAATTTCACTAATTTTACCTAACTCACCAGTGTGTTTACCACCAGTAACAAGAACAGTAGCGCCTTCTTTTAATGAAAATGATTCTTTAATATCGTTATCAGGTACTCCTAAAACAATAATGTCCCCAACATTTAAATCAGTTTCATCAACAATAACATTTTTACCATCATGAAGGTTTAATTGTGTTTTTCCTCCTTTAATGGAAGATTTGTTAACAATTTTACATAATTTTGAATCATTATTTTCAATTAATTTTAATTGTAATCTGCCTTTGTTATCTAAAAGCACCCTATATGCTTCACCGGTTTTTGGAATTTCAACAATATCCATAAATCCTACTGGAAACTTATAGTCTTTAACTACACGACCATCTACAAGAACATTACCTGAATTGATGATTCTTTTTGCTTCTCTAGAATTATCAGCTAATCCTAACATATCTCTAATAATTAAAGTTAATGGTAAAGATTCATCAATTGCATGTGCACCTGCTGAAGGTTTTACAGTCCAGGTATCTTCTTTAGGATGAATAGGCCAGGATTTTGGTGCTTTGTATCTTTTAAGATGTTTTCTTGAACCCATATTAGCCATTTTAATTATCTCCTTTTACATTTTTAGCTCTTCTATCATCATCCATGTCTGCTTTAGTAATCATTACATTGGATGGATCTATTGGAACAAAAGACACATTTCCGTCAGGTTTGGATAAAGTTACATCTTCAATAGTTACTTTATAATTAGTATAGTCTGCAGTTAAAACTTTACCTTCAACACCTTTATAGTCCCCACGGAGAACTTCTACTTTATCTCCAACTCTTAAAGGTAATGCTCTTGTACCAATTTTTTCTCTTAATTCTTTACTTAAAGTAGCACTTAATTGCTTTCCACGTTTGTGTGCAGGTGCGTTGTAAAGAGCTTTTCTTTGTTTTCTTGGTTGTTTTGACATTTTTTCACCATTTATACTAAAATACTTGCTGCACTACCTACACTAGGCCATCTGTCAGCTGCTTCTTTAGCAACAGGACCTCTTATTTCAGATCCTTTTAATATTCCTTCCGGAGTAATAATAACAGCAGCATTATCTTCAAATTTAACACGAAGTCCGTCAGCACGTCTAAATTCCTTTTTTTGTCTTACAACAACTGCGTTTACGATTTCTCTTCTCATATCTGCAGTACCTTTTTTAACAGAAGCTACTACTAAATCTCCAACACCAGCTACGTCGAGTCTTCTACGAACACCTTTAAATCCTTTAACAGAAATTATTTCAATTTCACGTGCACCAGTATTATCTACACATTGAAGAGTAGCACCTATTGGTAATGCTTTAGATACGCTTGATGTTAATG
>CAYPJH010000009.1:0-2150 GCA_964411035.1 uncultured Methanobrevibacter sp.
GCGTATACTTATATATGCATCTTCTAGTTCAACATACTTTCCAATAATTCCAATAGTTACAATCGGATCTTTTATTTTAAGAGATTTTACTATTTCTCTCCATTGATTAAGTTTTTCTGAGTCTGCTTCAACATCTAATCCAATTCTTTCAACTATAAGTTTTCCAATATTATTTTTTTCAAGAACTAGGGGAACTTCATATATTGTTCCGGCATCAGGGGTGTTTACAACAGCGTTTTTATCCACATCACAGAAATGAGCTATTTTATCTTTTAAAGCTTTATCAATAGGTTCTTGAGATCTGCATACTATTACATCTGGATTAATTCCCATGCTTCTTAATTCTTTGGTTGAATGCTGTGTCGGTTTTGTTTTAAATTCACCTGCAGCATCTAAGTATGGTATAAAAGTAACATGAACAAACATTACATTTTTAGAACCTTCTTCATTTCTTAATTGTCTTAAAGCTTCTAAAAATGGTTGACTTTCAATATCTCCTACTGTTCCTCCCAGTTCAATTAAAACAACATCATAATTATCTTTATCAGCAGTTATCCTTATCATTTCTTTAATTTCATCTGTAATATGTGGGATAACCTGTACACATGCTCCTAAAAATTTTCCTTCTCTTTCTTTAGATATTACTGATTTGTATACTTTTCCAGTAGTTATATTTGACAATCCAGGCAATTCAACATCCAGATATCTTTCGTAATGACCTAAATCAAGATCAGTTTCCATACCATCTTTAGTTACAAATACTTCACCGTGTTGATATGGATTTAATGTTCCTGAATCCCAGTTTAAATAGGGATCTATTTTAATTGCTGCGACATTTAATCCGTAAGAACGTAAAATACGGCCCATGGAAGCAGATGTAATTCCCTTACCAATAGAACTTACAACTCCTCCAGTTATAATAATAAATTTTGTCAGCTAAATCCTCTCCGCGATATATTATAAAATAATATTTTTATATTTGAATTTTTGAATTAATAAAATTTAGCATAATCCCAGAAACTAATTATATGATGATATTCATATATCTATGCTTATCTATTTAATTTAAAAATTCTCATGATTGTTAGAATAAATAAAAATATAGTAATAATAGTTTAGACTTTATCTTTAAATATTAATTTAATTAATCATTATTTTTATTTAATAAAAGCTATTTTCACCACTAAAAATTTTTATTCAGAGTCTTTTTCAAATAAATTTTTAACATCCTTCAAATAATCTATAACAGATAAATGTTGAGTACAAATATCTTCACAGTTTCCACATTCAGTACATGCAGATGCTGGAGCAGATTCCTTTGAATAATTACCATAATAGACATAATATAAATCTTGAATTTCTATAGCAGTCTTTGCATCATTATAAAGTGAAAAGAACTTAGATATTGGAATATTTTCAGGACATTCCTTCAAACAATAATCACAATAGGTGCATGCAATTGGAATGGATTTTTCAATAATCTTACGAGTTTTATTTATAACCTTTTTTTCTTCCCTATCAAGAGGTTTAAAATCCTCCATATAGCTGGCATTATCTTTTAACTGTTCAAAATTACTCATTCCGGAAAATACTGTTGAAACACCTTCAAGTGAAGCGGCAAAACGTATACCCCATGAAGCAATTGATAAATTTGGATTGTATTCAATAAACTTTTCTTCTGCTTCAGGAGGAATATTAACTAATGTCCCTCCTTTAAGAGGTTCCATTGCTAATATTTCAACTCCATGTTTTTTAGCAACTTTATAACATTTACTTGATTGAATTGAATTATTAATCCAGTCCAAGTAATTTATCTGTATAAGTGCAAATTCCACTTCAGGATGTTCAGTTAAAATCTTATCCAATACTTTTGCAGAATCATGATGAGATATTCCGATTTTTTTTATTAAACCTTTTTCTTTAAGTTCCTTTACATAGCTCCAGCAATCCAAATCCTTCATAACACCTTCATAAAATTCATCATTCAAACAATGGAGCATATAATAATCAAAATAATCAACCCCACAACGGCTTAACTGTTCCTTAAATATTGCTTCCATATCTGTTTTTGGAGTAAAATTATAAACAGGCATCTTGTTAGCTATTAAAAAATCATTGCGGGGATAACGATCAACAATACATTTTTTAAT
>CAYPJH010000010.1:0-2142 GCA_964411035.1 uncultured Methanobrevibacter sp.
GTTCTTTCATGCTTTCTGTCTTTGTCTAACTAATCTGTTTCATTGCCTTCATGTGCCACAATCACAGACCTCCTCATAATTTTGAGTATTGTATGAAGAGAAGAGAAAGGTTGTTTTACAAATAGATAAATTATGGATGAAATTTCAGTTATAGTATTAAAGGTGTAGTAAATCTAATCACCTACTTAGTTCTTACACAGTAGCTTAAAGTAAGACAGGCTTATTCTATTTTGTCGTATTGATTAAGGCACATCCTCATTCAGAACGGCTAAGGAGGCTTCTAGCCTCAGTGTCAAAAAGAACATGGATTACAAATAGTAGTTTTCATTAAAATGTGAAATTTTGAGATACTTTGTAAAACTATACTTGTTTTTCTTATTCTTTCAAACATACAAGAAACTTATAAGACTTTTAATTAAAGAAAAAACAAGAAACTTGTACTTTTGATACTTGGAAGAAATTTTAAAGTATAATTATATCAATTTGGTATTCTTTACAATTTGATAGTACAGCATCTATTTTTGTGCTTTTAGTAATGTATGCAGTGTTGAAAGCATTGAAGTTGCATAAACTAAAAAATATGTGAAATGCGTTCTACATTTATTCTGTTGTTTTCTTATACCAAATGGAAATTTTTCTAGTGCTATATTGCTGGATGTTGCCTTTTAGTCATTTAAAAACAAATTTAGAAATAAATGTTATGTTTTTTTAAGACACAATATTTAAATTCATAATTCTGGTTGAATGGAGCTCATAATCAGGAATAATTGAAGGCAACAGAACAACCCTAACATGTAACTTCCATATCATCTGAAATATAATATTATTAATTTTGTTGGTTGATCCCAAAACACTTTATGTAATTTTTCATAGGATCATTATTTCTTGCTTTGAAAAGAAATTGCCTTAGCTTTGTTTTGACATTGACCTTGAAATAACTTAAATAACTTGTAAACTTTTTATAACACTTGTGAGTTGGAAGCAACTCCTTCTTCTGTGATGGTATCCCATTTTAATTTATGTCATCTAATTAAAAAATTCATGTTGATGTCTTATCTACTAAACTTCAAGCAATTATAAATTGATGCTGTGTAATAGTTGTTAATTTTTGAGTTTTTTGATGCATCAGATATAGTTGTAAGCCTACAAAAGGCAGTAGCTCATATAATCCTAATCACTCTAGCAGGCAGGAACTATTTATTATCATTTTACAGTTATTTTTATTTTGCACTTGAGTAAACTAAGGAATCCAAATACTTTTCTAGTATCACGGCTACTAGTTGTGGTAAAGTCAGGGCATAAGTCAGGCAATATAGATGGAGAATTTAGCACTTTTAACCATTATGCTGTTGTGTGTAACCATGGAAAACTTAGTTTCAAAGCACAGAACGCCCACATTAACCAGATAGAAGATGAAGAAATTTGTATATCTGTTTTGTAAAACACGTTATATGCTTTTATTAGGTGAAAATATGCATTTAAGGAACTCAGATATTTATATTATATAGCTATTAACAGAGACTGCTCATTTAAATAAAATTCACTATTGATTCCTATTAAGCAAGTCATATGTTCTTCCTGAAATTATTTCTTCTGTAAATTTCATGTGTTTACAGATTTTAGAAATATTTCTAGAATTCGTCTAGTTCTAATATTTTATGAATTTATAATTCTCTTTTGATCTTAATTCCTGATTTTAATGACATAAAATAGATCAAGCAGACAAGGGTATATATTTCTGCTATTGTTCGGTGGAGTGTCCTAAAAAAGTTAGATCAAATAATTTAATCCTTTTTTCTGAACTCATGTTTATGGAGAGGGTTCTGCTTCTTACAATTTATAGTATTTAGCTGAGTGCAGTAGTGCAGGCTTATAATCCCAAAGGCTCAGGAGGCTGAGGCAGGAGGATTGAAAGTTCAAAGTCAGTCTCAGCAATTTAGTGAGGCCCTAAGCAACTTAGCAAGACCTTGTCTCAAAATAAAGTATAAAAAAGGGTTTGGGATGTGGCTCAGTGGTTAAGTTCCTGTGAGTTCAGTTCCTGGTACCCGCCCCGCCCCAAATGTTGTCATTTTCATTCCACTCAAATAAAGTTTAATTTTCCTTTTTCTCTTTTAAAAAACAATTTTATTCATAATATATATT
>CAYPJH010000011.1:0-2643 GCA_964411035.1 uncultured Methanobrevibacter sp.
GTACAAAGCAATCCATAAAAACAAGAATTGCTGACAAGAAACCAAGAGGAAAAAAAATACACATTACAAAATAGAGCCTCGTTTGATTTCCATATTGCAGTAATAATGTTCCTATAGTTTGGATATGAAATATCCCCCAAAGGCCCATGTGTTAAAGGATTGGTCCCCACCTTGGTGCTAGAAGGTGGTAGGAAACTTTTAAGAGATGAGACCTAGTAGAAAGTCTTCCAGACACTGGGAGCGTGCCCTTGGAGAATAAATATCTCTTAGAATAATAAATATCTCATAGAATAAATATCTCTTGCTCTTTCCTTCACCATTGTCAGGTAAATGTCCTCCTCTGCCATGAGCTCCTGTCACATACACTGGGCTGCCACAGATAATAATAGGGCTAATCAGTCATGGATTGAAGCCTCTAAAACTATGAGTAAAAATAATCCTTTTCTTTTTATAAGTGGATTTATCGTGGGTATTTTGTTGTAGTAACAGAATGCTAACTAATGCCAGTAAATCTTTATGATTACTACATTCATAAAAATAGAAGAAAGGCTAAAAATGTCAGACAGGGAAGCTAAGTTTTAGAATTTCAAAACATAAAATTTTAGAATTCAAAACATAAATTCTGAAATAAAATACACAACTAGTGTGATTAAGAAGTCAACAGATACACTAGAACAGTAAATTAGAAAACAGAAGAATATATGTCAATAGAAACCATCCAAAGTGGCATACAGAGCAAAAGGAAGATAGAAAACACAGAAAAGACAGAAATAAAAGTAGTGACAAAATATCTAATGTGTACCCAGAATACCAAAAATAGAAGAGACATTGACAAAAAAAAAAAAAAAATTATATATATATATATATATATGAAGAATGGATAAGAATTTTCGAATTTGGACAAAAGACATCAAATTACAAATTCAAGAAACTACATACTCAAAACAGGCTACAAAAGACAAAGAAAACCATATGGAGGCCTATCATAATAGAACACCTGAAAACCAAAGAGAAATACCAAAGCAGGCAAAGGGGGGAAAATGCACTAGTTACTCTAGGAAGAAAATAGTAAGACCTGTATAAGACTCCAAAAAAAAAAAAAAAAAAAAAATGACAAAAGTCAAAAGATAAGGTAATGGCATCTTTAAAATACTTAAGGTGTGTGTGTTGGGATGGGGGGGAGCTGCTAGTTCAGAATTAAGTTAAAATGAAAATTGAATACTTAAAACAATAATAATTCTAATATCTTTGGGGTTAAAAATACAATAGACAAGTGAAGGAGGAATGCTTAATGAAAAACAATTGAATGATTATTTGAATAATTTCAGAACTGGAAAATTTAAAGTAGACCATAAGTAAAGAATCCATACTGTAATCTCCAGAGTAATAACTAAAAGGAAAATAATTTTTAACTATCAAGCTAATAGCATTTAAAAGATATTTACTACCTGGGCATGGTGGTCCATGCCTGTAATCCCAGCAACTTGCGAGGCTGAGAAAGAAGGATCACATCTTTGAGATGTGATCAACAATTCAGGGAGAATCTGTCTTGAAATAAAAAATAAAAAGGATCGGGGATGTAACTCAGTTGATATGGTACTGGGGATTAATGCCCAGTTTAAAAAAAGTAATTACTAACATAAAAGATAAAAAGTGTGACAAATGGAAAACATGGCAAAATGAGTAAACTGCAACTAAGTAATAAATGAGATAATTTAATATCTAAATAAATAGATACAAGCTTACAGATTAGAATTGCAAAATAAAAAGCACAATGAGGTAACACCAGGATGCTTACAATTAAAAAGACTAGCAACATAGTAATATTTACTGAAACTTCTGGCATATTATTTTTCAAGTAGAGTCCAAATTAAGATGGTGATCCTTAAGACGGAATATACAGATTATATAAGTAGAAATGACAAAAAAAAATTAGTGGGGGCTGGGGTTGTGGCTCAGTGGTAGAATGCTTGCCTAGCATGTGTGAGGCACCTGGTTCAATTCTCAGCACTGCATATAAAAAAATAAAATAAAGGTCCATTAACAACTAATTCATATTTTCAAGAAAACACAGGAAATGATGAAATACATAAAAAGAAAGCAAATTCCACTGAAAATCAAAATAAAAGATTCTACAACTGAAGTATCTAAAAACATTTTAATAAATGTTGTTAAAAGGAGATTAAATACGGCGCAAATCACAATCTTTTAACTTGTTGGTAGGTGAATAGAAAATATCCAAATTAAAGCCCCGAGTCTTCCCTGGTTAAAATAATAATAATAAAAAAAAATTAGGATAAACACATAGCACATTTATTAAAGTATATATAAAGTATAGAACAAACAAATAAATTAACAGGAAGAAATAACAATAAGGGTTGTCTGATTAATTCAAAGGCCGGCAAAATAAATCAAAAAATAAAAATAAAAACAGGAAGAACATTTAAAAAGTGAAATAGAATCACAACGAGATACCACTTTTCTACTTACATGAGTATCTAGACTAATAAAATTCATACAGACAGAAAAAGTAGAATTGGGGTTGCCAAGGAATAGTGGAGGGAAAAAGGAGTCATTAATTTAATACTGAGGTTTAGTTCTGCAAGACAAAAAGAAGACCTAGAGATGGATGGCGATTATGAC
>CAYPJH010000012.1:0-4306 GCA_964411035.1 uncultured Methanobrevibacter sp.
AGGGGATTCTTTTTTGTTGAATTTTATTTCTTAACATATACATAATATTAAGCTATTTTCTATTTTATATTCTAGAATTGTCAAATTGGGGGTGTCATTTTTAATAAAATAAGCGTTAAAATCCAGATTTGGAAAATGTAACATATGATGTTATAAACTGATATTTATTTTTAGAAGTGCTTTATATTGAATTAAAAATATATGATTTAGTAAATGCCATAATCCATAAAGATATACATGAAAAAGAAAAAATCACGGTTTGACACGGGTTTTTAATAGTTAATTTTATATATATATGCTTATAAAGTGTATGTTAGTAATAATAAAATGTTATGGAGATATTTCTATATGAGTGGAACTGGTTTTACATTTGATATTGTTTTTGCAGTTTTAGTGGCTGTAGTTATAATATCCTATTATAAAAAGAAGTATAATACAACTGAATTTTCTAAAGAAACTTGGTTTAAAATAATAATTTTTATTATAATTGTTAATCTAGCAAAAACTGTCGTTAAAATGTTATTAGTCGGCTAATAAGAATACTGTTGAAGTGCATATTAGCTGATTTAAAAAAGAATATCTGTAATCGATAGACAGATTAAGAATTAATCATAATTCACATCAAACATTCAATAAACCGATAAATTAAGGATTACATTAGTAAAAACAAGACTTTCATGAAGAAATCAAAATAAACGTCTATAGGCGTAGTGTTTGAGGCCAATTGCCACATATTTGAATAATTTAGAACATATTTTAGTAATAATGGAGATTTTTATGGATAAATCATATTATTGGAAGATTTTAACTACATTTAATAGGGATGATTTAACGGATAAGGAATGGGTTTTACATATTAAATTATTATATGTGGTGTTGGTTTTATGTTATATTCCATTATCGTTAATCATCACATTAATCCTTGAATTATTGTTTAATATAAACTTTGGATTATGTTTTTTCATTTTCTTTGTTTTATATGTCTTTACAACAAAATTATTACGTACTTCTCTTAATAGAGAATTTGATTTTGGACGTTCGTATTTTGGAGTATATATGGGTATTTTATCCTTAATTATTGTAGCACTAGTTGGTTTATGTTTGGGGGTTATTTGATGCGTGACTTTGCAAAAAGAATATTTGATAATAATGTAAATTTAAAGTATTTTTTTATTATATGGGTATTATTTTTAGTAATATCATCTACAATGTTTTTCTTTTTACAAAGAAAATTATTTTTATATTTTTTCATTATTACAGGATGTTTTAATTTATTTTTAGGAATTCTGTTAAATGATTGTTATTATAAATGGGGAAAAAGAAGTATTACAAACATACATTTTGCATTCTCGTGGATGTTTATTCTTGGATTTTATTTAATATTCATTCTTAATTAAAATTGAGGGAAAGTTAATGATGGATTTATTAAATTTGATCTTAATACATATGAAAGAAAAAGGAACAAGTATGTTTTTCATTGTATGTTGATTATTATCTTTTCTTTGATTTTATTGATGATTTTAAGTTTTATTTTTAATAATTGGATATTTATAGATTTTATACTTATGCTTACTCCTGCAATACCTCTTTATTTTGCAATATACTTGACTGATTTGCCTGGTAATTTTCATAAAATAAGCAATGCAGGTATTATTTGTATTTTCATTTCTATTTTATTGTTTATTTTATTAGCTATTAGGGATTATTTTTTTTCACTAAATCACGGATGGCAATTTTGGAGGGGGGATTAGGTTTAATTATGTTATTTATATTTGAGATTAGGGATTATTACAATAAATAATAGGTTTTGTTCTTAAGTTATATTATTTTAGTAATTGGAGTTCAGTTAAATATTATCAATTTAGTAAGACACTTCATTTTTCATTTATTTTTAATTTAGATTCTAAATTTCTTAAAAATAATTTAAAACAGATTTTCTAGCTGATTTCTTAATTATAAAATTTCTTTTATCTAAAAAGTTAGAGTTACTTACAGGAAGTATTTTTTTTCAATTGGGAAAGTGTTTTGGGAGGGAATTATTCAATAATATTTTCCAGTTCATACAATATTTATTTATTATTAAAGATATAAAACATATAATATTATAATTAAATAATTGATACGTGTTGATAAGATGAGAAACATAATTGTAGATAAATTAAATCAAACTTATATTGAAGATCTTGATATTGAAATCGTTGAAAGAAAAGGAATTGGACACCCGGACAGTATTAGTGATGGTCTCGGTCAAAAAGTAAGTGAAGCTCTTTGTAATATGTATATGGATGAACTTGGAGGAATTCTTCACCATAATACTGATGAAGTTCAAATTACTGCTGGTGAATCTAACCCTCAATTTGGCGGAGGTCAAGTATTAAAACCTATTGACATTTTATTAACTGGTAGGGGAGTATCTGAATATGATGGTGTTAAATTCCCGCTTGATGTAGTAGCTATTGAAGCTGCTAAAAATTTCTTAGATGATACCATCATCAACCTTGATGTAAACCTTGATACTGTAGTTGAATGTAAAATAGGACATGGATCTGGAGATTTAGTAGATGTATTTAAAAGAGATGGTGCACCAAGTTCAAATGATACCTCTTTCGGTGTAGGTTATGCTCCATTATCTGAAACTGAATCATTGGTATTAGCTACTGAAGAATTATTAAACTCAAAAGACTTTAAAAAGAAACATCCTGCTATAGGTGAAGATATTAAAGTAATGGGATTAAGGGAAGAAGACCATATTACTTTAACTATTGCATGTGCTATGGTATCTAAATATGTTGATGATAGAGATGCATACATTTCAATCCGTGAAGAATTAAAAGACATTGTAGCAGATTTAGCTCCAAAATACACTGACAGAGAAGTTAAAGTTTTTGTAAACACTGCTGATAATGATGAATCAAAAGAAGCATCCGGATACTACCTAACAGTAACCGGAACTTCAGCTGAAATGGGGGATGATGGATCTGTTGGACGTGGAAACAGAGCAAACGGTTTAATAACTCCATGCAGACCAATGTCCATGGAAGCAACCTCCGGTAAAAACCCGATTAACCACGTTGGTAAAATCTACAATATCTTATGTAATGAAATGGCTAATGATATTATTGCAAATGTGGAAGGAATTAAACAGGTAAACCTCATGATTTTAAGCCAAATCGGAAAACCTATCGATCAGCCAAAAGCAGCAAGTACTCAACTTATATTAGAGGATGGAGTAAAATTAGATGATGTTAATACAAAAGTTGAAAGAATTGTAGACAGATGGTTAGAGGATATATCTGTAATTACTGAAAATGTTGTAAAAGGAAATGCTAGAACTTTTTAATTAAAATTTCCTTTTCTTTTCTCATTTTTTCACATTGTTATCTTTTTTTATTTTTCTGGAAATATCAATTTATTTTATAATCTAAAGGAGAATTAAAATGCCAATACAAGAGGCAGACAAATCATATAATCATAAAACTATTGAAAAAGCTATTCAAGACTTTTGGAAGAAAAACGATACTTTTGCAAAAGTAAATAAACTAAGAGCTAACGGTCCTCAATACTCATTTTTAGATGGTCCTCCATATTGTAGTGGAAAAATACATTTAGGGACTGCCTGGAATAAGGTAATTAAAGATTCATATTTAAGATACAAAAGTATGAACGGATTTAATTTAAGAAGACAGGCAGGATGGGATATGCATGGTCTTCCAATTGAACATAAAGTAGAACAGATAATGGGGATTAAAAGCAAACAAGAAATTGAAGATGAAATAGGGATAGCTAACTTTGTAAATAAATGTAAAGAATTTGCAATGGATAATAAGGTAGCTATGGAACATGAATTCGATGATTTGGGAGTTTGGATGAACTGGGAAGATCCATACATGACATTAGACCCTAAATACATGGAATCTGCATGGTGGACCTTAAAAAGAGCAAATGAAAAAGAATTACTTGTAAATGATAAAAGGGTAATTAGCTGGTGTCCTCATTGTGAAACAGCTCTTGCAGCTGCAGAAATTGATTATACTGAAAGTGAAGATCCATCAATATTTGTCAAATTTCCAGTATCTGAAAAATTACTGGATGATGATTTGCCTGAATACTTCCTTGTCTGGACAACAACTCCGTGGACACTTCCATCTAACTTGGCTATAGCTGTAAATCCTGATTTTGAATATGCTTTTGTTAAAATTGATGGTGAAATATTAATCCTTGCTGAAAATCTTGTTGAAACAGTTTTAGGTCCATCACAGTTAGTACATAAAATAAAAGTGCCTTCTGATGAAGAGGATGAAGAAGA
>CAYPJH010000013.1:0-4351 GCA_964411035.1 uncultured Methanobrevibacter sp.
GTTGCCATCTGCCACGCTATCTGCGTGGTCATAAACATCACCGTTATTTTGTTGCGCTCAATGTAGTCATGCATGGCTATCAAGTCAAGGCGCAGCTCACTGTTAAGGATATGTACCGTCGCTCCCGAAATCAACGACGGATAGAGGTCAAGCATGTGGGCGTCAAAGCCAAAGGCGGCATACGCTCCTGTAATGTCTGACTCAATCATATCGGTGATTGCTACATATTATGAAATAATTCCTGGTGTAAGTTCTGTTTTTGGAACTGCTTCTGTACTTGAAGCTGAGTTAACATTGCCTGAGATTTCCCAAACTGTTATTATCACCAGACCTGAAGGAAGAACACCTAAACCGCCTAAAGAATCAATAGCCAGTCTTTCTAAACATGAAGCTACCATGTGTATTTTTCTTGGAATCGGAATGATTGATAAAGTGGTTGAAGACTTACTTGTAGGATATAGTGAAGACACACCAGTGGCAGTTGTAAAAAAAGCGACTTGGAAAGATCAGGAAATAATTAAAGGAACACTTAAGGATATTGCAGGAAAAGTAAAAGATGCTAATATATTGAAGACTGCAATGATAATTGTTGGAGATGTAGTGGAACCTGGAGATTTCAATCCATCTAAGCTATATGATGTTAACTTTAAACACGAATATAGATAAAAAAGTTTGTTTATGAAAATTCTTTTTTAACTTGTGAAATTAATTGTAGCTTTTCATAAGCAACATCTTCAGGTGCTCTTCTAAGCCCGCAGTCAGGGTCTAAAATAATATTATCCTGTCCAATAATTTCAATTCCTTCACAAACAAGATTTTTAACATCAATATAAGAATCAACTGTATTTTTGGATGTATCAACACATCCAAATCCTATTTTTTTATTTTTCAATAAATCAGCATTTTTTTTAAGCACATCAAGATTAACATCATTTCCAGCAAACTCAAAATCAAGAATATCAACATTAAATTTTGCAAGCTCTTTAAAAACATTATCTAAGTTTCCGCAAACATGCATGGAAATAGGAACATCCACATTTTCAGACATGATATCAATAGCTTCTCTGGCAGTCTTAAAATCAACCATTCCAGTTGATAAAAAAGGTTCATCAATTTGAATATATTTAGGCTGTACTTTTTTAGAAATAGCTATAAGTTCCATTTTTAAGCTTTGAGCTAAATCTAATATAGCATCATCTTTATTTTTATAATAAGATTCAATTCTGGATGAATAAACAATAGTGGAAGGTCCTGTAATAATACCTTTTACTCCCTTTTCATCAGGTATTTTGTTATTGTAATATTCTTTAACCAGGGATTTAGTGTATTTTAAATCATTAATTGAAATTTCCTTAGTTGGTTTTTGTATTTTTGAAGTTATTACAGTGTTACCATTATCTAATTTCATTCCTGGAATGTATTTAGTAAAAGAACTGACCATATCTCCTCTTACCTGTCCATCAGAAACAACATCAATACCTGCATCTAACTGTTTAAAAACAGCATTTTTAATAGCTGCCTTATATGGGTCATACATATTAAAAATATTTAATATTTTATCCTTTAAAGAAGCAGGTTCGTTTAATTTAACAGGAAAGCTACCAACAACAGTTGAATACATAAAAATCAAGCTAACTTTTTAATATTTTCAATTTCAACTTCATCAACAGGTAATTCGATTACAGAAGTTCCATGGCATGGTTTAGTATATGGTAGTAAAATTTTATGTTCTCCATCTTTAATGCCAATAGGAATTGGAGGTATACCAATAAGACGAACTCCTAATATTTCAGTACCCGGCTTTACATTTACAACTTCATCAGCCTTAAAACGAATAATCATTGCACAGTCTTTAAAACCGGCTTGACTTGCAAGAATTTCATAATCATCAGATTGCTGAAGATAAGTTTCTAGACAAAAAGACATTTATAATTCCTCCAATGCTTTATCAAATCTAACTTTAATAGGTGTTGGATTATGAAATGCACGAACAGCTACAATATCAGCATCAGTATTTTCCTGTACTATATCTACATATTCACTTAGTTTATCAGAATCTTTTTCAAATACCAATGCGATTGATTTAGTTTGTAGTATATGATAAAATGTTACAAAGAAAGATGCCGCTGCATCTTTATGCACAAAACCTACAAGTAAATCAAAATCCCCTTCATTAATTTCATTTAAACAATCATCTAAGTCAATAATATTTTTAACATAATGATTTTCAGGATCAGATACTTTTACAAGTTTAGTTGCAGCAGGATTTGCAGCTATTGAAACATCATAATTTAACTTTGATAATTTATATGATGCATAAACTGCCATTGGAGTTTGTGAAGGTACTTCCGGACAACCTAATAATATTAATGCTTTCATAATAATTCACCTAATTTGTTCTTCTTTTTAGAGTTATGGCATTTGCCAATATTAATGCAGCCATAAACATAAATGCAACTAATGCAGTACCGTTTATTGTCCTGTTGAATATGAATAATCCAATTAATGCCTGTGAAATAAATGCAGTTAAGGAACCGATTAACAATACTTCTTTACCTAAGAACTTTTTAGTATTATTTTCCCTTTTCTGTCTGTAAATATAGAGTATTTTAAACCCTACAATAATTGTGATAAGTACAAATGCAATTAAAGCTATTAAACCTAAATATCCAAAGTCAAAAGCATATCCCATAATTCCCGGAAGCATATAATCAACAATATCCTTTTGATTAACAAGTACACCAAAGAATATTGGGAAAGGAAGGCCAAACATTAAAATCAAATAGACAGGTAATGATATATAACCTTCAGCGAATGCAGTTCCTTCTGTTCCCCAGAATGAAACATCGCCGCTATGACCAATTAATTGAGTATTATTTAATACCATTTTAATACTTGACAATGAATACTCCTCAATCCTTTGAAGACGTAACAATGGACTGAAAATTGTCATTCCAGTAACTCTAGAAACAACTTCTAAACCTAAGAATGCTAAAAAAGCCAAACCAATGAAGGTACCAATTCTTTTTAAGGTAAACACTGATTTTTTTCTGAAAGATTTTGATATGATTAAGTATCCTATAAATAATCCTAATATCCATAATAACAAAAATGATCTGTGCATTAAACCACCGAATATGGTGATAAGTGCTATTAATAAATATACTAGTTTTTTAAGTCCAGATACATTAACGCCCGATTCTTCCATTACTTTCAGTGATGCCAAAGCAGTAATAACCCCTAAAAGTGCAAATGGACCAAAGGGGTGAGTAAATTCATTTTGACTTGATGAAATTACAAGAAATGCAATATCTGCTCCGAATAAAAAAACAAGACCACCAGATAAGAATAATGATAGAAATGTTACAATACTTAGTGACAAAGGTACTAAATTTATTATGAAGATTAATGAAACAAGTAACATTAAAAATACTTCAATAATTAACTGTAAATGGTTTTGAGCAATTAACAACATATTCTTTCACGAATTTAATCTTTTTATAAAAATTTAAGAGTGGACTGACCGGGATTTGAACCCGGGGCCTCCGCCATGCCAAGGCGACGATCTACCATCTGAGCTACCAGCCCATAAATACAATATTAATAAATATATAGTTATTTTAATATAAATATCTATTTATTGGTTTTACCTAAATCATAGATATTTTTTATTATTAAACTAAACAAATCATCAGTTTCTAGTTTAGTATTATGTTTGTTGATACTTATAAGGTCTAATGCTTTTTGAGTTACTTCATTTATGTCATTTGATCTAAACATTAGTCCTTGATTGATGTAGTATTGGTCTACTGATAAAGTTTCACCAGGATAACATGAAATAACAGGTGTTTGTAAAATAGCCGCTTCACGATTCATTGTTCCCCCAGCACCAATTACCAAATCGGACCGTTTAATTAAACTAGACGTGTCAACTGGAGGTTTTAAAATTGTTACATTAGGGATGCCTTCAAATATTTTTGCTTGTGCCTTAAATCTTGGAAGAATTAAAATATTTGCATAATCTTTTAAAATATCTACAATAGGTGTTAAAACAGATTTATGACAATCTGTATTTAAATAAGAAGCAAGTGAAGGTTCTGGCCTCATTAATATAGTTTTCGGATGTTTAAGTTTAAGATTTAAATCCTCAAATATATTCTCATTATATTTAAAAGTTTTAAAATGCATTAATTCTGAAGTTCCGTTATAGGAAATAATAGAATTAGGATCAGCTCCAAATTTCATTAATTTCCACATATCAATAATATTTGGAGTAATAATTCTATTACACAGTGGAAGCGTAAGTTTGTTGGCAGCTAATGCATGCTCGTTATCTAAAACATATAAACTT
>CAYPJH010000014.1:0-16051 GCA_964411035.1 uncultured Methanobrevibacter sp.
CTTCTAATATATTCGAATGCTCCTTGTTCTGCCATAGAATAAGCAACTTCGTCTTTAAAATGAAGTTCAATAAAAACACCGGTGTGTTCAGGTTTAATGTATTCTTTTTCCATTAATACTCCACCATTGGATTTAATATCCATCTTAAACTTCATTTTCACCCCTTTAAGTTCTCCATTTTCTTCATAACATGAAATAACTTTTGCAGGTTCACCTGTAGTTACCTGTGAAAGAAGTACACATCCACTACATCCTAATCCTTGTTGTCCTCTTGATTGTATGTTTCTAAATTTGGATCCTGCAAACATACTGCAATATACTTGCATTACATAGTTTTCAGGAATTCCAGGACCATTATCTGAATGTCTTAGAATATAATGGTCTTTTCCAACTCTTTCTAATTCTATGTTTATAGTAGGTAAGATTCCAACCTCTTCTGCCGCATCAAAACTATTGGTGATTAGTTCGTGGAATACAATGGTTAATGAGCGTATTTTACCAGTGAATCCTAACATCTGTCTGTTTTTCTTAAAGAATTCTGAAGGGCTTAACGTTACGAAATTTTCATCAAAAAGGTTTGTTGCTTGTCGTTGCAAAATTTTCCTCCTCATTATTTAATAGTTATAATCAAGTTATTTTAAACATAGTATTTATATAAAATCTTAGAGCATTTGATTAGTAATATTTAATTTTATTATAAAACTAGAAAAAAATACTATATTTTTATTAACATATGTATATATAGCTATTTAACTATATAATATTTTGTTATTTTTTTAACAGCTGTAAAAAGAAAAAAATGTAACATTTAAAAATGCTACAGAATCAATTAGTAATCACAGATTTACAAGTTACAATAACTCCTTCATCAATATAGTCAATGGTTCCGCCAATATTTAAATTAGCGGCCTGGGAATATATAACTCCTGAATCAGACAACTTTTCAAGATTTTTATAGAAGTCATCGTATATTGCCGGATCCACATTCTGGCATGTTCCTTTTACCTGATTGGGAGTACCTCTTTCGTACTCATTTTCGAAGAAAGCATGTGCAATATTATCTTCCCATTGTTTATCCGGGTCATTGAAAAATATTTTGAGCTTTAAATGAATGTCAGCCCCATCATATTTTTCCTTATCACTTTTTACACTATACAACAGTCCATGCATATTTTTCACCTCAAACTAGTAATGAGTAACTTCCTATATAAATATTTTGCAAATAGCTTCTCTGATATTTTCGATGTTAAGCATTGATTTTGATAAATAAATATCTTAAATTATAAAATAAGTGAAAAATAAGACATTTTGCATAATTTAGAAAAATAGTTTTTATATTATATTTTAAGTAAAAAAGATGAAAAATCTGATTATTCAGATTCTTCTTCATCTTTTAAAAAGTCTTCACGATATTCGATTTTATCCTCATTGTTGATTCCAACAATGGTTTTGAATTCTTTCATTTTACGATCGTGTTGTTTTTGTTCGAGGAAACTATAAACTGATTTATGTCTAGATCCATTAATGATCATTTCAATAGCTTCTTTTGCAACCATTATGTTTTCTATTCCACCAATCAATGAAACAGTTTTTCCATAAATAGCCATATCAACTTCAGCCATTTCCATAATAATTTCACGAGTTTTACCATCTTTTCCAATTATTCTGCCTTTATATCTTGCAAGTGCATTTTTTGATTTACCAACAAGAAGAGGTAATTGAATAATTTCAAGATACATATCATCGTTAACTAATTTTATTGCAATATCAGGGTTAAAGCCTCTAGCTACTGCTTTTACAATATCATTAGCAATCCAAACACCTAAAGGATCCTCCATATCTTTTCTTGGAGAAATGTCAACTATTCCTTCTTCACTATCAATTGCTAAATAAGTTTTAGTTGAATCTTCAATAGATTTTTTAACTTCTCCATTTTTACCAATTAATGCTCCAATTCTTTTTTGAGGAATTTTGACATAATCTGTTTCGGGCATTTTCCCACCTCTACTTTATTCTTTTAAATTTTTATATTAATATTAGTTATTATAAAGTTTTCCCTATTTATTATTAAGAAAATTTTAAATAACTATGAAAAACAGGGGTTTATGTATTCATAAACTTCGTCAAAGCTTGTTTCAACATCTAATTTTTTATATTCTGTTACAAGAGTGTTAATATCTCTTTCAAAGAGTTCTTTTGCAATAGGATTGTCTAAAACCACTGATTGAGATACATCAATGATTACCGGTTTTTCATTATGGTTAAGTATATTAAAATTAGATAAATCACCATGAACCAATTTGGCTTCATTAACAAATATTTTTAATTCAACAAGTAATTGGTTAAAAAAGCTTTCAGCATCTTTTGGAGGCTGATTTTTAACAGTATTTGATGGATTTCCTTTATCATCTCCAATAAATTCCATTAATAAAACATTGTTGGTGTGAGTAATTGGTTTTGGAACACTAACTCCGGCTTTATATGATCTTGTAAGGTTTTTAAGTTCTTTACTAACCCAATTATAGATTATCTGCCTTTTATTTTTGGTTTTAACATTGAATCTAGGATCTCCATTTATATAGTAACTCATTTTTTTAAAATCAGAAGTAGCTATTCTATAAATTTTTACAGCCACAATATTCTTGTTTCTTTCAATTCCTTTAAAAACATTAGCCTCTTTTCCAGTGCTAATCGCTCCGTTAAGCACATCCATATATCCTTGATTAGCTAGTTTATAAAGTGTTTTCAATGTTAATTCATCAAATACTTCGCTGCTAACCTTTCTTTCTGAACTGTCTTTTTTCTGTTTTCGTTCAGCCATATCTTGAATTTTTTTATCTGCTTTAACTATTTTAGAATCCATCTAAATCAATTTAAATAAAAAAGAAGTAAAGATTACATTTTTAGGTAACCTTTTTTTTCAAGCCAGTTAGATTCTGTTTTTGTATATCTCCAAATTACATCTGCCTTCTCATCAGATTGGAAATCCCAAGGCTTTACAAGAATCACATCTCCTTCACGAATCCAAATCCGTTTTTTCATTTTTCCAGGTATTCTTGTCATTCTTACATTTCCGTCAGAACATCTAACTTTAAGTTTCCCGTGCCCCATGATTTGCTCAACTATTCCAGGAATTTCTCCTTTTTTAGGGGTTCTTACTCTTCTATACTCTTGTTGTTGATTATTATTCGGTCTTGACAAATACTCTCCTCCGTTTTATAAAAATATAAAAATATTTAAATACTACATTTATCTTTCCTTTTTCTAATATATATAATGTTTATTTTGTAACACGGTAAATATTCAATTAAGAGATTTTAGAAATATTTATTATATTGTTATATGTTATATTTTAATTAAGGAAAGAGGGTGTAAAATTGGGAACTGAATTTTTAAAAATTAAAGAAGCAAATGAAGCTATTGACATTATTCAAAATATTTTTTATAAATATTATACTCCTCAAAGCGAAGAAGTTTCAGTAGATGAAGGGTATAATAGAGTGCTTTTTGAAGATATTAAAAGCAGAATGGATTTTCCCCCATTTGACAAAGCATTAAAAGATGGTTTTGCTATAAAATCAGAAGATAGTTTCGGAGTAAATGATGAAAACCCAAACACATTGGAAGTAATAGATTTTCTTGAAGCAGGTTCCACTACAGAAAAAACTGTTGAACTCGGAAAAACTGTTGAGATAAGCACTGGTGCAGCTATGCCTAAAGGAGCAGATGCAGTTGTAATGGTTGAATACTGCGATAAACATGAAAACAAAGTAGATATCTTAAAAAGTGCAACTCCAGGACTTGATGTAGCTAAAAAAGGATCAGATATTGAAAAAGGAAAATTATTAATGAAAAAGGAATCTATTTTAACTCCTGGTAAAATTGGAGTACTGCTTTCTCAAGGATTCAAAACAGTTAAAGTATTTAAAAAACCTTCTGTCGGCATAATATCTACAGGAAATGAAATAATAACTCAGGATGATAAGATAACCTACGGAAAGATATTTGATGTAAATGGAGGTATGATTAAAAACGATTCAATAGCCTGTGGAGCAGATGCGAAGTTTTTAGGAATTGTAAAAGATGACTATGGCATGCTAAAGGAAAAAATCCAGCAGTCATTAAAAGAAGTAGATATTTTAATCTGTTCAGGGGGAACATCAGCAGGGCTTGGAGATGTAATGAAACATGTACTGGAGGAATTAGGCCAGGTATACATTCACGGAATTTCAGTACAGCCTGGAAAACCTACTATTGTTGGTGTCGTTGATGAAAAAATTGTTATAGGGTTACCTGGAAATCCGGTATCTGCATTAATGATATTTAACGTGTTTATTGCACAAGCTATTAATAAGCTTGCGGGAAGAGAGTATAGTTTTGTTGAAAATAGGATTAAAGGAACATTGCAGCAAAGAATACATTCTCCGGTTGGCAGAATGCAGTACCAGCTGGTTAAAGTAGATGGTGATAAAATTCAACCGATATTTAAAGATTCTGGAGCAATATTTTCACTTTCAACAGCAGATGGATATGTAAAAGTATTAAAATCAGTAGAATTAATTGATGAAGGAGAAGAAGTAGAAGTATTTTTATTTAATAAAATATAAAGGGGATTAAATAATGGAATTTGAAGAAAAACATATACCTGATCAGAAATTAGCAGTAATTAATTATAAAGGACCAATTGAAGATATGGATATTTTAGTGGCTAAATTAATGGGTTGGGTTGAAGAAAAAGAGATAACAGTATCTGGAGAACCATTTATAATATATTATTCACCAAGACATGAAGTTGGAAAAAGGGATGATGTTGTTTTTGATGTTGGAATAGTTTTAGGTCCAGATGAAGATCCAATTAAAACAGATTTAATAAGAATAGTGGATTTATTTGAACATAATGTACTGGCAGGATGCCATGAAGGTTCTACAGATTCAATAATGGACACTTATGAGAAAATTGTTGATTTTGCAGTTGCAAATGAATATGATATTATCGGTTCCCCAACAGAACTTTTAATTAGGAGTAAATATAATGAAGATGATGAGAACCGGTATTTGACTGAAATTCGGGTTCCGATCATTAAAAAATAGTCTGGTGATAGTATGTCTAAAAAAGAAACTGATCTTGATAAAAAATTTAAGAAAGTATCTAAAAAAACGGACATTAAAATTTTAAGAGAAAATATGGGAGTTGAAGCGGAATTAAAAAAATTAGAAAAGGAAATTGAAAAAGTATCATCCAATAATATTAAAGAGTTTGATATTAATAAGAAACCTCTTTATAATTATTTAGATATTGGAAGTACAAGCGATTTTGTTGAAAGATATAGAAACAGATTAAATAATTTATAAATTAAACACATTTTTAAGGATTAAATTAGTTTGGCGAATGTAAAATATAAAGAGAGTATTTTTCTCTTTATATTTTTTTTTAGTTTTGACCAATAACTCTTAATCCATTAACTAATATTTTTGGAATAATGTAAGGTCCATATTGTCTTGTTTCAGATTCTAATTTTTTACAATCTTTTAATAATTCAAATATGTTTCCTGAAATCATTGCTTTTTTAACAGGATTTTTAATTTCACCATTTTCTATTTTAAATGGATTATTTGCTTCTACTGAAAAGTCTCCAGTAATTGGATTTGCAGTATGTGCTCCTAAAACACTAGATACTAAAACTCCTTTTTGAATTTCATCAATTCCTATTGTTTCGCTTATGTCAAATATTAGATTAGATGGGCCTACTGAAGGGGTTGTTCCATATCCTCTTGTTGCGTTTGATGTGCTTTTACAATTTGATTTATTTGCATTATAGATATCATATAAAAATGAATTTAAAGTACCATCATGGATAAGGCTTGTTTTACAGCTTCCAGTTCCTTCTCCGTCAAATGGTCTGGAGTAAAGACCTCCTTTGTAAGTACTATCATCAGTTAATGATAAGTTTTCAGAGGTTATTTCAGTTCCTTCCTTACCTTTAAGTATTGATCTTCCACGTTCAACATTTTCAGATGAAAATGCCTGGACGAATGTAGATAGAAGGCCTGTAAGTGCATGATAATCCAGAACAACACTATAATCATCAGTAGTAATATGTTTACCTCCTAATGAGTTAAGAGCAAGATTACAAACATCATCACTTAATTTATCACAATTTATTTTACTAAAATTAGTTGAATAGATAGAATCATAGGCGGTTGAAATATCTTCGCCATTAATGACATTTACTGATAAACCTAATCCAAAATAGGTTTTTTTATAAGTTGAACTAACATCATTTGAATTTACGATAACTATTTCAGATTCATCAGCAGAAAATCCGGCACTGGTAACCTCACAGCCTTTATCTTCACTTTGTTCAATAATATCATTTAATAGATTAATTGATGTTTCAATATCCAAGTTTTTATAACTATTATCATAGATTCCTTCTATATTGGGATGTTTTGAAGGCATTGCAAATTCAAAATTTTCATCCTGCTTATTTAGTTTAGTATTGGATAAAGCCTGTTCGGTGGTCTCTTTGATTTTTGAAAAATCTGTAGTATATGCAAAACCAATTCTATTGTCTTTAATTACTCTAATTCCAATTCCCTGACCTATTTCTTCCTTTGCAAAGTTAAGTTTATTATTTTCACTTTCAAGGTTTATGCCTGTTTCTTTTCCCATGTAAATTTCATATTGTTCTGCTATTTTTGACACTTCTTTTTTTATATCATCGCTTTTATCTATTAACATATTATCCATTCCCTATTACGAATTTATCAATAGCTTCAGCTACCCCATCTCCATATGGGTTTTCACATATATAGTCACTTCTATTCTTAAGATTATCATCAGCATTTGCAACTGCAACTTTAAAGCCTGCAACCTTTAAAAAGTCAATATCGTTTTCACTATCTCCGATTGCCATTACATTTTCAATATTGATTCCGGTATTTTCACATAAAAGTTTAAGTGAAGATCCTTTATTAACTCGTTTATCAGTTAAATGTAATGCAAAACCACTATCATAGATTTCAATTTTGTCTATATCTTCAAAATCAGATAATCCTTCTTCTATAGTGTCTTTTGGAATAAATTTATAGTACACTACTTCAGTTTCTCGGTAGTTATTGTCATCAGAGGTAATTTCTTCAAGTTTTGGTCCGATTTTTTCAAGTAAATGCTCATTGGCATTATCCACATATTTTCTATCAGTTAAAATCTTGACTTTATTATTGTTCAGGCCTTCCTTAAAAATAACCCCTCCATTTTCACAGACAATGCCTCCTGATGTTCCAATTAATGTTGCTGTTGCATATCCAAAGGTTACAAGATTGCCTGTAACTATTATTGTTGGAATTCCAAGCTTTTCAGCTTTTCTAATTGCTTGCATTGCTGATTTGCAGAGTCTTCTTTTAGAATCAGTAATCGTTCCATCAATATCTACAGCAATTGCATCAATCTTCATTCAATCACCTTTTAGCATATCTGTGGGCAATATTACATGTTCCTTCTTTACTTACCATACATGCTCCAATTGGGTGCAATGGATTACAGCTGTTTCCAAATAATTTACAATCTTCAGGTCTTGCCATTCCTCTTAAAATAGGTCCGCAAATACAGCCTTTTGGTGCTTCTGTCACTTCTTTAACTTCAATATCATATTTTTCCCGAGCATTAAATTCAGAAAATTCATCTTTTATTTCAAGTACTGAGTTTGGAATTTGTGGAAAACCTCTCCACTCTCTACTTTTAACATCAAATACCTGTTCCATCATATTTTGAGCAATTACATTACCTTCTTCTCTAACTGCTCTATTGTATTCATTTTCCATTTTCGGTGTTCCATTTTTAATTTGTCTTAAAATCATGTATACAGACATTAAAATATCTAATGGATTGAATCCTGCAACAGATTGAGGGATATTATAATCATTTGAGAAATAATCAAAAGGTTTTGTTCCAATGATTGTACAAACATGGCCTGGTTCAATTAAAGCATCCAGATTTGTCTGGCCTGAATTGATTAGGTAATCAATAGCTGGAGGAATTAATCTATGGCATGAAAGAACTGAAAAGTTTTCAGGAGGTGTTGCTAGTAATTCTGCTGCTGTTGTTGGGGCAGTAGTTTCAAATCCTGCTGCAATAAAAACAACATCATTATCTTCTTTTTCAGCAATTTCAATAGCTTTATTAATTCCATAAACTACTCTAACATCTCCCCCTTCTGCTTTTGCTTCAGCTAGAGAACCATTTGAACCTGGAACTCTAAGCATATCTCCAAAAGTAGTTACTGTAACGCCTTTTTCAATTAACTGAAGTGCTTCATCAATTTCACGGGAAGGCACTACACATACAGGACACCCTGGTCCTGCAACAATTTCTACTTCATCTGGAAGAAGTGTTCTTATTCCATTTTCCATTATAGTATGTTCGTGAGATCCACAAACATGCATTATTTTAACAGGAGTTGATATGTCATTTATTTTTTTTATTAGTGTTTTTGAAAGATTTTTCATTATTTAACACCATACTTTTTTTAGTAAAACTTATTATTATATTAGTTCAATATATATTAATAATTTAATCAAATTTTTTATATTATTTTAATAAAGGGATTATAATGTTTAATAGTAATAAAGTTTTAGCGATTATTCCTGCTATGGATAGCTTGGAGGTTATTCCTCGTAAAAATGCACGATTATTGGGGAATAAACCAATTATTGCTCATACGATAGATACTTTAAAATCATCTGATTATGTGGATGATATTGTTGTTTTAACCGATGATATGAATATTTCTAGAATCTCAGAATTATTCGGTGTCAGTTCTCTTAGATGTAATCTTGATGAGAGCACATCAATGGAAGCATGTATTTATAGAGTAATGCTTCAAAGAGAAAAAGCTGCTTTTGATGAATATGATATTATTTTAATTTTAAAACCAAATGCGCCTTTAATTTCTAAAAAATCTATAGATTTTGTTATTGAAAAATTTGACAATGCTAATTTGGATAGTGTAATATCAGTTAAGGAAGATAAAAATTTAAGATGGGGATTTGATAGGGAGAATAATAGATATTTCCCATTATATTCTCAAAGGGTAAGTGTAGATGCATTGCCTCCTCAATTTTGTGAAACTGGAACTATTATAGCTACTCGAAGAGCATTCATTAATGAAGAAAGCAATTTAGGTTTAAATATTGATTTGGTAGAGTTATCTAAAAAAGAAAGCATGATTATTGAAAACTTTGAGGATTTATGGCTTGCTGAAAAATATCTTGATAAAAAGAGAATTGTTATTGTTGTTAATGCTTTTGCCGAAATTGGTGTAGGCCATGTTAAACGGTGTCTGGCGATTGCTTCTAAATTAATACTTCATGAAGTAATTTTTGTATCAAACAGTAATTATCCATTAGGTATTGAATATATTAAAAATCAAAATTATCCTATTGCTACTTATAGAGATCCCGAAAAAATATTTGATGTTATTGATGAAATAAATCCTGATTTAGTTATTAATGATATTTTAGATACCAGTCTTGATTATGTTTCTAAATTAAGAGATAGAGATTATTTTGTAATTAATTTTGAAGATTTAGGTCCTGGAATTGAAGCAGCTAATCTTGTATTTAACTCATTGTCTGATTATGGAATTGATCTTCCAAATATATATACTGGTTATCAATATTACATTTTAGAAGATGAATTTTATTTCCAGTCTCCTAAAATCATTTCTAAAGATGTTAAAAATATTTTAATAATGTTTTTAGGTAATGATCAAAATAATTTAACCGAAAAAACTCTTCAGGCTTTGTTAAGCACAGGTTTTTCAGGCAATATTGATATCATGTTAGGAGTATGTTATCCTAATAAAAAAGATATTATCAGCAAATATGAAATTTACAGTAATGTTGTTATTTATGAACAGGTTAGAAGTATCAGTGAACTAATAGTTAAATCAGATATTGTTTTCACATCTGCAGGTAGAACAATCTACGAAGTATGTTCTATTGGAGTTCCATGTATCTGTATTTGTCAAAATCAGAGAGAATTAACAAACTCTTTTGTTAATGATAAAAACGGCTTTATAAATTTAGGCTTAGCTGATGAAGTAACAACTGAAGATATAATTAATGAATTTAATTTTTTAGTTGAAAATGCAGAGCTTAGAAATTCTTTGAATAAACAAATGCTTAGCTTTGATTTGAAAAATGGATTTAATAATGTTTGGGCTATTGTTAAAAAAAATTATGCAGATTTTGAATTTGAAGAATTTTAAAAAAAATAGAAAAGTTAAGATTCATTCATACAATCTGCTGCAAATTTACTAAGTAAAACTGCACATTTATCGATTGTTTCTGAATCTAATTTTATGGAACCATATTTAATTTTATGAATTAGTTCATCTATAAATAAGTCTTCATCAGTTAAAGGCATATTTATAACAACAACTGATTCATTTACAAAACCTACTAAAGGTTCTACAAAACAATTATTAATGCCATTGTCACTTAAAAAGTTGATTAAATTTTCACCAAGTTTTAAGGAAGTTTGTTTGATTTTATTGTCTTGTGGAAATTTATCCTGTTTTGTAGTGTATTTGAACATTTTTCTATTGTTTTGACTTATTATTTCTTCAATTTTTTCTTCCTTCGGTTCAGTTAAAGTATTTGAATCTGTGTTAATCTGTGAAGAAGGATTGTATTTCTTAGAAATAATCTCATAAATTCCACTAGGACCAATTACTAAGTGATTTATTCCTTTTTTAGATCCTGGAACTTTTACATCGTAGAATACATAGTATTCTTCAGGTAATGTTAACAAATAATCTCTAATAATTTTTGTTCTTTTTTTAACTTCAGTTTTTTCATCTCTTTTAAGATAAAGACCGTAACTTATTATGATAACTCCAACAAATATTGTAAAAATTCCAATTCCATTATTAATAAATATTATTTCAGCAGCACTTGCAATGAAAATAATCACACCAATAATGATAGCAATATTTTTAGGATTGCTGATAGTTTCATTTTCGGCTTTAATAGAATCTTTAAATTCTATTTTTGATTGTTTTTTAAGTCTATTTAAATCATCAGTATCTGTAAATTTTCTAAAGCTTCCATTATGGGCATATTCACTTTCTTGAACACCATAATATTGACTTACATTTTTATAAAATTCAGTTATAAGATATCCTTTTAAAACATTGTAATCATTAGTTCTAGGAACTGAAAATTCTTTTTCAAATTTACGTAGTGTTGCTTTAGGAATTTGAGTTTTTGCAGTTTTTATTTTTTCCTTCTTATCTTTTTTTGATTTTATTTTTTCTTCTTCATCTGCAATTTCATGAAGTCTATTTTCTGAAAAGAAGTTTTCAAATCTTTTTGTCAATGATTTTTTTGGATTGGTATTAGATGTTTTTTGTGTGTGTGCTTCTGTTTGTGATGATGTTTTTTCAGATTCGATATTTGTTAGCATCTGTTGTTTTTCATGCTCTGCAATGATTTTATCAATGTCTTTGTTTAAATATTCATCAACATATCTTAGAGAACCTCCACAACTTTCACATTCATAATCTAAAATATTATCTGTGGATTTGATAGAATATCTTAATCCGCAGTTAACACAATAAGTTATATTGGAGTTGGTAGTTTGTAGGAGGTTGTCATTGTCTTGGGAGTCATAACCTTCGCATAACTCAAGATCTCCTGTGCATGAAGTACATTCATAAGTACTAATATCATCATCATCTTCTAATTGATATTTAGCACCACATTTTTTACAACATACAACTTTCATAGTAATCCCATTTCATTTTTTTTTAATTATAATATAATCTAATTATTTATTATTATATATGTTTTCATTTATTTAGCTGTTTATATTTTTATAAAGATATGTTCCATCGATATTTTTCAGTTCAGTGTAATTTACTAAATTATCCATCGGTTCATTTACAATGTAATAAGTAATGTTATTATCATAAAGGCGATTTATATCACTGGTTCTAACTGGGAAAATAGATTTTTCCAAATACCATTTATAGGGCCTTACAGTATTTGAACCTATTTTTTCATCTTTATAATCCGGAATTTCGTTAATAATATAATCGCTCATCTGTTCAGGAATAATATAATGGTTTGTGGATTCCACTTCATTTACAAAATTAAATGCAGTAAATAGTAATATTATAGTTAAAATTATTGGAATAATACATTTATTGATTTTAATTTTGTTTTGAATTTTATATATTGCATAAATTATAAAATAGCTAACAACTGGGAGTGCAGGGATAAAGTATCTGTTGACTTTAAAATTGATATAACTATAGAATATAAAGTAGATTAACATCCATGATACAAACATTATGTTCAGGTCAAATTTTGAACTTTTAAAGATTTTGCGAGTGCTTATCATTGTAATTAGCATTAAACAGATTGTTATTGTTGAATCAAAGGTTATAAATGATATTGCAGTAATTATGGATAATATGGCTGTTAATAAAATATATTTTTTTGAAATTTCCGTATTTCGGTTGTCTTTTAAAGTAATTATTCCTCCGATAAAGAGTATTATTCCATATGCTGCAGATATTATTGTTGGATTGTTTAGTTGAGGGTTATTTTTATAAAAAGATACATTTCCACTTGAAAGGAAATTAAAAAAGTTCTGAGCATAATAATAGATATTTTCATTAAATGCAGGGTCCTGCTGACCTCCCTGTTTTCCCTGAAGTATATTTAAACCTAGTTGGATGACAGTTAGATTTCCGTGATTAAGGTATGTAGCAACGGCTATTATTGCTCCTCCTCCAATGATAATGGCGATTAATGGAATGATTAAATACTTTAATTCACTCCATGGAGCTTTATATTTCTTTTTAAATAAGAAATAAAGAAATATTGGTGGAAGTATTAAAATCGCAGGGTATCTTATGAAAAAAGCAAGTAAAAACATTATAATTGCCCAAATATAATACTTCGGATTTTTATCTATAGCTATTATAGACAATAGGACTGTCCATATTGTTAGACTTGCTGCGGGAATATCTATTGATCCATTTGCAAGCCATATTAAGTTTAAAGAAAATGTAGCATATATTATAACTCCTAAAAAGCTTAATAATTTATCAAATTTTAATCTAAACAATAAGTAAAGTCCGATATTTCCAATTATTGCAAAAAAACCTGTTACGATAAAAATACTAATTTGACTTTTAAATCCCAAATCAAAGAAAAAAGAAGTTAGAATACAGGTTAATGGGGTTAACCACAAGTCTGAAGCTGCATTAACATTTTCTCCTGCAAAATATAATCCGTTTACCAGGTATACATATACATCTGAGCAAAATATTCCTAAATTAATTGTAAAATTAATATAGTGAACGGTTAAAATTGTACTTAGAATTAAGATAATTGCCAAATAATATTTATCTTTAATGTCTAAGTTTAAGTGTTTCAAAATTGTCATTATTTGTATTTTTATATTTTGTAATATATTATTTTATTTAAAATAATGATCCGAATACAAATGAAACAAAAGCAATTAACATCCCTATTTTTAGGTATTTTGCTACTTTATGACAATTTTCAGGTGTTTGATTTTTAAGCAGTAAAATAGCAGAGTACAGAAACAGAATAACTGCTATCATGATTATTATAAGATAATAAATTGAAAAGATATGATTTAAATATAGGATAGGGCAAAGTGCACAGGTTATAATAATCAGTATAAATGCTAGAATAGCTGAAGGTTTTTTACCATATTTTATTGGAAATGTATTTGCTCCTTCTTTCTTATCTCCTTCAACATCTTCAATATCTTTGGTTATTTCACGTGCCATTGTCATTGCACATGCAAAAAACCCTAAGAAATATGAAACTGTAATAATGTGGGGGTTGTTTATTGTGTAACCTCCAAATACAAATGTTAATCCTGTAGTGAAACTTACAATAAAATTTCCGATTAGAGGTTTTGTTTTAAATATTTTAGCATATAAGAATAGGATGATTATTGTACCAATCACGATTATGAGTGGAATTAAGTTTCTTGTAATTAGATAGCTGATTATTTCAGTTATTAAGGATCCTGCAAATAAAAAATAAGCATAATTTTTGCCTTCTTTAAGTGTCATTCTTCCTGAAGGAAGCACTCTATCCGGACGATTCACTAAATCAATATTGTAATCAAAATAATCATTAATAACATTTCCACCGCTAGTTGTAAAAAATACTACTAATATAGCCAGTATTACAGGGATGGTAAAATTTAAATCAATTATGCCTACTAAAATAATAGCTATCAGAGACATAACTGCATTTCCAGGTCTTATAATTTATATATACGGATTCATATCTTTTTCCTCTGTGTTATATATAATTATATTTAATGTAAAAAATACTATTTACAATTATGTTGATTATCGTTTTAATAGATGATTAATTAATTTTTGAATTTGTGGTTTATTTTTTTCTCAGCACAGGCAAAACTTTCAAAACCCCATTTTTATTGTTAAGGTTTTACATGTACTTGACTTCAATGTCTTTATGGGGTATTGTCCTTTTAAAGGTCTTTTTAGGATATCCTATTATAAATGAAGAATACATGTGTTTTTTCCTGTCTATCTGCGGGAAGAAGTCCATCAGTCTGTCGTGATCTATTTCATCTGCCTTTAGGATGAACAGGGAATAGAATCCCCCAAGTCCCAGTGAATATGCCAGCAGTTCCAGACGGGTATTTGCAATAACGGCACTTGTCTTATCTGTTGAAAAGGTCAATATCAATTGTTGGCCCTGCCACAGGAGCGGATGGTATTTTCTTGTTGATGGGTCCTTCAGATAGTCTCCCAGCTGCTTTATTCTGAAAAACTCATCCTCTTCTACTTTGATAATGTCATAGACATGTTTCATGAAATCGTTCAGCTGTTTGTCCAAAACCACAAACTCCACATCCTGTTCGTTTTGTGCTGTTGGTGAGTAGTATGCTCCTTCAAATAATTTGTCAAAAGTAGGTTGGTCAATCTTTTTATTTTTAAACCAGCGCATTGAACGTCTTTGTTTTAGGAAGTTCAACAGGTCATAATAATCTAAATGCATGTCTTTAGGATTATATTCTGTGATTCTGTCTTCCTGTCCCTTAAATATTTTAAGGGTTATTGCTCCTGTAGGGCAAATCGCCATACAATGTCCGCATTCAAAGCAGTTACTTCCGGTTTCATAGGCCACTTCATCGATTTCAATATTGTCTCTGATGCATACGGATTTGCACTGGCTGCATCCGATGCATTCATCTTCACATATCTCCAATTTCATATCATACTCTTTATTTTACATTCAATATTAAGTTTTTATCAAGATCGGGATGTTGTATCATTTTTTTCAAGAGAGGATGTGTAGGATACATTATGGAATGTCCTATGTTGTGATGAAATCTTTGAATTTGATTTCAAAAATAAAAAGGTAAAAATCATGTCAGATAATGTTTGTCCAATTTGTAAAAGTTGTGGATTTTCTTTTAATAATCATAAAACAAATGTAGTTGCATGTTGTACTGTTGAAAATAAAATGTATATTATAAAGTATCTGTATTTAAAGACTTACCAATAAAGCATAAATGTATTACGGCACAGCCATTATTAAAAAAATTGATATAGAAAAATATCTTAAGGATATAGGACTTGTTGTAGTTGGTGGAGAATTAGTTCATGCTAGACAATTCAATTATAAACGGGTATTAAATATTAGTGAACATTATATAAAAAAATGTTAGTTTTGAATTTAGGCAATGTGGAACTCATTTTATAAAAGATGGAAAACAATATAAATTGCAAACAAAAGATTTAATTAAACAAGCAAAGTTATCTAACATTGATTTTAAAAGTAATTGTTGAATTATAATATATGGATTGAGTAATAATGAAAAATATAGCAAATTATATGTCGGCTAGTAGGATAATAATGGCTATGGTGATGATTATTACTCAAACGTTTTCAATACCATTTTATATATTGTATGTGTATTGTGGCATATCTGATATGTTAGATGGATTTAGCACGAAAT
>CAYPJH010000015.1:0-3428 GCA_964411035.1 uncultured Methanobrevibacter sp.
AACGCCATCTTTACAAATATTATAATCATATGGTGTAATTAGATTTTTGAAGTTTTTGATATTTAATACATCAAAACCTATTAAATCCTCAAATAAACCACCAATTGTTTTCCATAACTCATAATCATTGGTTAAATCATAATATTTTATAGCTATTGGAGTATGGATTGTAACTCTATTTTTATAATAATTTTTATCAAATCCGTTCATTTCATATTCATTACCAATAAATTTTAATTCATTGAATACATTTAAAAAATCATCTAATTTTGCTTTATCTATTTTAATTTCTTCTTTAATCGTATTTTTATAGAATAGTTTTGAAATATAATAATTCTTTTTTGATAAATCCCTATATTCTTCTTCATGAGGTTTAGATAGACGAGAATATTCCGGCATTATAACTAGATTTTTACAATCTAAAGTGAAGTTATAAACTTTTAAACCATTTAAAAGAACTCTTTGTCCTATTTCTATTTTTTCAATAATGTTTCTTTTTTTGGCTAATTTATTTTCACCAAATGATTTAATGAAATCTTGCTGTTTATCGTTTATTTCATTAATCCTTAACAGATCATCTTTAATGTTTAAAATTTCATTTCCTAAATGAATGTATGTGTCTGGATAAGCATTATCTCCTCTTAAATTCAAAACTTTATCATTCTCGAATATCAGTTCAATAAACCATGAATTATCTTTGGAATCGTTGAAATCGTCACTTGCGGTTATATTTCTATTATAATCATTATCATACCATTTATAAACACCATAATTCTCCAATAGTTCAACAACATACAAAAAATTATTATCTTTTGAATCAATAGAAAAATTAAAAGGATTAAATGGTTCTTCAGATGAAACAATACTAAAATTTAATTTTTTTAATTTCAATTTATTCTTTGTTTGTTTTTCGTAAACTCCATCAGGAGTTATATTATAATGTAAGGGTGTGATTAAATTTTTTAAATTAATATTTAACAGATCAAAGCCCAAAATATCTATTATTAAATTACCTAATTCAATCCAGTTTTTTGGGTGTCTGTTGACATATTTGAAATTAGGATTAATTCTTTCACCATCATAATAAAAACTTTCATTAAATATAATATTATTCAATTGCCAAATTCCTGTAATTTCGTTATCGTGAGAATATTGAATTTTATCAAATTCAGAATAAAGTTTTTGACAATCTTCAGCACTTAAATCAAAGATTTTATTATTATCATCAATTAAAAGTGAATTTGCAATTTTTAAATTAATGTCATCTTTACATTCTAAAACAGAACCCTTTCTGAAATCTTCGGTGATGCTTTGAGATATAAGTTTTGCCTTTTTATTTTTGAAATCGAATTCAAAGAAACTGTGATAATGCTGAAGACCCAAATTGTATCTTTGATATAAACCAACTTTTTCTTTCATAATAATCACGAACTTAATTATTTAATATATTATTAATATGTATATACAATATTTAATATATAGATATAAAATGTTATAAATTTAAAAATAAATATAATTTTGTTAGGTTTTTTCTCTATGGAGATACTGTTTATTGTTCTATTTTGTATGGTGGTTCTGTTTTTTTCATTGAGAGCATCCTTTAAAATTCAAAAGTTATAGTATAAAATCAAAAATTATACTTTTAAATTAGGTTTTAGGTGATATTTTTATATTTTTGGAGGATCACATCAATTTTAAAATTTAGAATATGATTATAATCAACACTCTAAAAAAAAGAATAAAATAATTTTATTTTTAAAACAAATTGTATTGTTTTAATTTTTAATTTTGCATGGTTTTTATATTATGTTTTCTTTTGATTTGTTCATTATTTTATTTATGGTTTCTTTGGGAATGTTTTCTAATTCCAATAGTTTTTCAATTTTGTTTCTTTCTTCTTTTATACCTTCCTTTATACCTTGTACTCTTCCTTCTTCCATTCCTTCTTTTATACCTTCCTTTATACCTTGTACTCTTCCTTCTTCCATTCCTTCTTTTATTCCTTGTCTTCTGCCTTCTTCTATTCCCTGTGATTTTCCTTCTTTTGTTGATTTGATTCTTACGTATTCTTCGAAGTTGTTTAGTGATGTTAATTGCATTTTCAGTTCCTCCAGTATCTGGTTTTGGTATTCTTTTTCATCAATGTATAGTATGGTGTTTCTGATATATATTAATATTATTTTGTCCATTATTTCTTTATCGATTGTTTTATCTTGTTTTAATAGATTTATTGCTTCTATTAATGCTTCAGGTATTTCTTTTTTGTTTATTATTAGTGGAATGAATTTTAATAGTGCTATTTCTTCATAGTTTATTTTTTTGCCTTTGCTGATTTTGTTTTTGATTTGTTTTATGTACCTCTGATAGTTTATGTCTTTAAATGTGTATATTTGTGAGCCTAAACTTGGGCATTTTCTTTTAAGGTTTACGTTCATTTCCTTTTTACTGGTTTTTTGTGCTGTTATGAAAATTGATTCTATTGGTTGGAAGTTTTCTGTATTTTTCCATTTTGGATGATGGGGATTTTCTCTCCATTCGCTCATGTGAATGCGCATTCCATAGGTGATTTGTCTTGAAATATCCCAGTATCTAGGGATATTGTATGATGCTTCAATATTTAACATATAATTCTTTCCGGTCCTACACACTAAATCGCATCTTCTTTCACCTCCAAGTAATGTTGTGAATTCAGTTCTATAAAATTTAGTTGCTTTTTCAGGAATTTTAAGTAATTTAAAAAGTCCGTTTAATTCATTGATACTCTGATCTTTAATGGCTTCATCCAGCCAGTTATGAGACCTACAATACTCAATGAAATTTTTATTTATATTCATATTAAACTATTTTACATCCACAATATATAAAATAAACAGTATAAAACAAAGTAATATTAATTTAAAGATATAAAATTGCTTTAAAGTAAATAAATTGACTTCACTTTAAAATAAAACAAACTAAAAACAATAATCAAGTATAAATATGATAAAAAAATATTATTAAAGGGAGGGTCTGCCAAATCTATAAAAAAATATTGCCTAAAAATAATCTAAAAGCTTAATTTTGATTTTAAGCTATAAATCTTTGAATTTGGGCTAACACATTATAATAAAAAAATATTATTAAAAAATAAAATCATAAAAAGATAAAAATTTAAAAAATAAACAATATAGAGTAAAAAAAATAAAAAAAAACAAGCTTTGACAGACCTTCTAACCTAAAATCATTCTCTAAACATAGCTGGATTAAAAATTTCTTAAAATATTATTGTTAAATCGACTTGGCGATGTAATCTTGAACCATCTAATTCAACAAAAAATACTGATTGCCAGGTGCCTAAATCTAATTTTGAGTTTTTAACAGGTATTGTTTCACTAGATGATAATAAAAAAGATTTTAAGTGAGATGATGCATTATTGTCAATTTTATCA
>CAYPJH010000016.1:0-6821 GCA_964411035.1 uncultured Methanobrevibacter sp.
TTCCTAAATATATTATATCATAGCCAGATACATCAATATTTTCAATAGGGGGTTTATATCCTTGATTAATTTCTTCCTTAGCAACTTCAATTAGTTTATTATACTCTTTAACATAAGGAGTTTCGGTTATAATCTCCATAATGTCACAGTTTTCATGTTTTTTAATAATTTCTGCAATACATTTTGTATTGCCTGATTGTGAAAAATATACTATAACTTTTTTCATGAAAAATACACCTAATTGTTGTGTTTATTAACAATTAAATATTGAAAAAAAGAAATATATAAATGTTGCTAAATGCAACAATTAGTAGTAGTGTGTAATCGGAAGTAAAAATAATCCTGCTAAAAATATTATAACAAATGTAATCGTATATAAATCAATATTTTTAATCTTTTTAAATGGATAATTAATAGCTAATGGAACTAATGGAATAACTGGGACAAAATACCTTGCCTGAACCCCTAAAATAACATTGCTTCCTACAGCATTCCATTGTAAATATATCATGAAATATAATCCTAAATAAAATAAAATCAAAAACAAAATCATGAAAATTCTTTTATTCTTAGATAATTTAATTTTAATAGGATACAATAATGAAAAAGCAATGAAAAATATGAAATAAAGTAAATTATAATATTTAATACCTTTATAATCAGCATAATGGAAAAATGTTAAATCAATAACAAATAAATCAAAAAACGATTTTAATGACATCCAAATTACATTTAAAAAGTTTAAAGGACTTGATAAAACATAATTCAACTGAGCAGATAAAGATTGTGTTCCATTGCTCAATTGAGGTATCGCACTTGATGTAATTCTAAAAATGTCAAAAGTGAAACCTGCAACAATAGCAACCAATAATAAAACAGGAATCCACATTGCCCATTTAAATTTTCTAGATTTAAAATTTTTAGAGGGAATAAAAAAGACAATTAAAGATAAAGCAATGTATGGTGGCTTAATAAGGCCTATTAACAAACAACAAATAAAGAAAATCAATAAATCTTTATTTTCAATCTTATTCTTAAACATATACATAAAATATGCAATAGCCAGAATAGATAATGTAAAAATAAAAGCATCATAGTTAACAGAAGATATTTGAGCAATAAGTAAAGGCAAACATGCCATTACAAACATTGGAACTTTATAAAAAGAAACTTTTTTAATTGAATAACGAGCAACAAATGCATAAAATACCACATTAGCAAATCTTGCAAGACATAATGCGCCAACAGCCGTTAAACTTAAACATTTCGCTAAAATTATCCCTAAAGCAGAGAAGATATATGCATAAAATGGTGTTTGGGTTGTAAAATCCCAATAACCTAAATGATTAGAAATTGGCATGAATTCATAACCATTTTCAAAAATATTTCCTCCAAATCTAAATGTATTTAACCCAAAATAATAATCTTGAACTAAAAAACCATTGGAAGTTTCATGAGGAACTAATATTCCTTCAGTAATTAGTTCTGCTCTTGTAAAATGAGTTCCCTCATCAGCAAAAATAAAAGGAGGCGTAAAAATCAGCATTAACAGTCCAAATACAATAATCGTTACAAATGCTACATTATGCAGATTATCCTTATTTTTAAAAGCATATAAAATAAGAAAACTACCTAAAAGAATAATCGAAATTATTGACCCGAATTCAAATGTAGGATGTGTCCAATTTTTTGCTGTAAACATTAAAACTGTAAAAATACCAATAGCAAGTATATATAATAAAATAAACTTTTTATTACTAATCAAACTATTATAATAGTCTTTAAAAACCTCGCTTTTCATAAAATAAACTATATTTAAAAAGGTATAAATTATTTTCTAATAAAATCTTGAAATTAAACAATACAACAAACAAATAATAAGAAATTATTATCTTAAATAATAATTTCTCTATATGCTATTTAATTATTCATGATTATTTTAAATCAAGTTTATCTTCTAAATTACACCATTATTTATATCTTGAGCAGATCTATATGCATCATACATTCCGTAAACCCATATAATAAGACATAAAACAACTCCAATAAAAATAATAAATAATAAACCTGAAATAATTTCTGCAATAAAAAGAATCACACCTTTTTTGATTTGTCCATTGTATACCTGACCTAAACCAACAATAAAAAATGATAAAACCGCTGCCAATATAGGGCTTTTCTCATTGATACTAGCTATTTTAACACCACATTTAGGGCAAATAACTGCATTAATATCAATTTTTTCACCACAATTATTACAAAATTTAGTATGCCTCCCATTATCATCATTTTTAGGACCTGCCTTAATATCGGAAGTTTTTACTTCATCATGTAATTTTGCACCGCATTTTCCACAAAAATTACCTTTTTCAACTTCACTATTACAATTTGAACACTTAACCATAAAAAACCCCTCAAATTACCTTTTTCAACTTCACTATTACAATTTGAACACTTAATCACAAAATACCCTCAAATTACCTTTTTCAACTTCACTATTACAATTTGAACACTTAACCATAAAATCCACTCAAACTACCGTTTTAAAATTGTTATTACAATTTGAACAAATAATCATAAAATCTCTCTAAACTTATTTAATGTTATATTTAAAATAACATTATTTGACAATATACTGAATAGTATATTGTCTATACATGATTGATAGCGGGCTATTAATAATTTATATATGGACAATTCTAATTAAATTATGGATGACAAAATACTAATATTAAGCGAATTTATTAAACAATCACCGAATAGGACAAAAGTTTTAAAATCTATTGATGATGACTCATTAAGGCCTGTTGAAATATCATATAAGACAAATATTCATATAAACAATGTAAGCCGTTCTTTAAAACAGATGAAAGAGAAAAATATCGTTCATCTTCTTAATCCGGAATCAAAAAAAGGCAGATTATATAAACTTACAGATACCGGAAAAGAAATTTTAGAATATATCAAAATAAAAAAAAGAAAAGAAGATTTACATTAACCTTCTAGTATCAATTATTTCTATACTAGCTACTCCATCTAATTGACTCATAGCTTCTTCTGTGGATTCTGTTCCACCTTCACCATCTTCAATGATGAACATTAAATTTAATGCAATTAAACCAAATGCTATTGGTTCTTCATCAATTTTATGGAATTCAGCATCATCAGGAATTGCTGCTTCAATATTTGCTTTAAGAGCTTCTAAATCAACATCCGGACTTTCTGGCATAATTTTCATAGTTGCTACAACATCACTCATTTTAATATCTCCTTTAAGTTAATTATGGTCCTTCAAAACCGCATTCACATTTGTATGCGTGACCAAAGGTACGGCATTTTTCACATCTTGCAATTTTAGCTCCACAAATAGGACATTCGAATTCAACAAAAGGTCCTGTTAATGGAATTTCCTGTTTACATGAAATACATTCTACTTCTTTCATTTAATCACCTATTATTTCTGTATAATCGAAATCTAAGTTATTTTTATCATTATTTATTAAAGATAAAACTCTCTTAGGATACATTCCGTTTACAACATAACAATTAGTCCCGAATTCTATTAATAGTGAAGGTAACATTAAATCAATTGATGTCTCATCAAAAGTTAGTAAAGTTTTTGCATCAATTTTGTCAATGAATTTAGCACCTTCAAACTTAGGTTCTCGGGTATATATACCATTTACATTTGTTACTATTAAAAGTTTTGCATTTATTATGTTTGAAATATAAGCCGCAATAGAATCAGATGTAACATCCCATGAGCTATTAAATGGATCATCTTCCTTTAAAATATTTGATGTTAATAATATTGGAGTAAAACCTTCAGATAATATTTTTTCTGCTTCTTTAAGAGTATTAGCTATTTTTGCAGACTCCACTTTATCACATGTAAGTCTAGCCACAATATCCATACAATCAATTGCTCTCCAGTGTGAAGTATCTGGTGAAAAATTTAAAATATCATCATATTTGCGAATTAAATTAGCAAATTCACCTCCCCCCAAAATAACTAAAGATTTTGTTCCTTTAAGTTGCTTAACTAACTTAATTGCATAATCTGGAAATAAACTTCCTCCGACTTTAACTACATTTTCAATAATATTTTCACCTTATTTTTATCAATTAATATTTTTTTTATATTGAAATATCCATTTTTCAAACTTGTGGAAGAGATAAAATTAACCATACGAATAATTAAAAATACCTTCCATTAAATTGATTTCAATTCATAAAAGTTTTAAATCTGAGGTTATTCTATCAATTATTTCATCCTCATCAGGACCAATTGCCAAAACAGTAGTGGTTGATGTAGGTAACTGGGTCTTTCCTGCATCAACTACTAAACAATGAGGAACTTTGTTAATAACAGCTAACTTTTTAAGTTCCAACAATTCATCTAAAGAGCTTACTTTACAAACTACCTTAGCAGTACCCTCCATTTCCCATTTTTTTATTTTTAAAGAGTCTGCTTTTTTATATGCTCCCAAACTACCATGACAACATTGAGCGGCAATTTTTCCCTTACCCATCTTCAAATCATTTCTAACAACCATAACCTGTTTCATTATTTAACCTCAAATATTTTATTTCCCACATTATCCTGATATATTTCTACAAATGTTACATTCTGATTTGAATAATGAGTCAAATCATCCTTAGTCAAAATATATGTAACATTAAGGTTTTTAACATCCTCTATATTTAAATATATCATTATTGCATCAGGTTGATAATTGTCAAATGTAGTTTTTGATTCATTTTGAATAACAACAGGTAAATGAGCATACCTATTATAAGAAGAAACATTTTCACCCTTTGAATCCAGCTTACTCCATAACTCAAAATTAGGATAAATATTTACAGAATTTATTGTATGGGCTCCTACAGGAATAATTTCATCAATATATATTGGGGACGAAACAATCCACTTAGCATCAGGATCCTGACTTACAATCGTTGATACTTCCTGGATAATATCCTGATCATAATAAAAATCAAGCCCTGTTTCAACAGGATTTACCAAAGCACCTGTTAAACATGAAATTACAATAACCGATATTAAAAAACCTTTTAAATATTTTTTATTAAAGCAACTTATTAAAATAAAGAAAAATGCAGAAGCAAATAATAGGAATGCAATAATCATTTGAACAAACATTATTTGATTAATCACTGGATTAAATGAAAAATATGCCATAATTCCACTTATAATACATGCAATAACTAGAGAAATAAGCTTATAATTTTTTTTAATATTTAAATTAACTATTGATAAACCTCTAATCAGGATTAAAAGATTAACAAAAAATATTACTGTTATTAACCTTACTTCAACAGTATTTTTAAGTAATGTCAAATCACCAATAATAGCTGGCAAATTAAAAGACAAATAACATACAAACAGAATTTCCAAAATCAACAAGGCTAATAAAAGTGAATCCCTCTTCTTTTGAATAAACCAAACCATAGAAAATAAAATTATGCCAAGTGGGAAAAATGATGTAAATACTGTGAAAGTTATTTCTATAAATGAATGATCCAATACCAATGGAGTGATTATTGATTTAAAATATAAAAATATCGGATTTATAGATAAAAATATATCAGAACCACCATAATATGATCTGGCTCCAGGATAAACTGTATTCATGATAGCATGTATTGCCGGAGCTGATTTTAATAAGACATGACCTAATCCAATACTTAAAATCCCTATAAAAATTAAAAATAAAAGCAAATCCTTTTTTGATGCTTTGAAAGTTTTGTGATTTTTATAAATAACCCAAATAAAGAATATGAAAAACACATAAGCAAATGGAACTTCCCATGCAGGATACATTGTTAAAATAAATCCGCCAGAAATAATTACAAAAATTAAACTTATAATTAATCGTTTCCTATAATCCAATGTATTCATATAATAATTAGTTAAAATAACGATTAATTGACCAAATATTAACATTTCAACTAGCATATTAACTGCAAACCACCATTGAACAACTGGAGAAAAAGTAATAAGAATAGTATATGCCAATGCAATTTTTCTATTATCATTTGTAATTAACCTTCCAAATTCAAAAGAAACTACAAATAATGCAATTAAACGACCTACCCAAAAGAAAGATAAACCATAAGCCTGAGACAATAAAAGATAACCCCAATGGAATGGTCTAAACATTACAGCAATATCCCAAACAGGTTGACCATATGAAATAAACATATCCGTTGAAACACCTCGAACAATATCTGAGAAATATCCAAAATTGTTAAAGTACTGCGATAATGCAAATGGAGTATTAACATTGAACTCATCACTTCTAATTTCACGAGATATACCTAACAGTGCGTTATGGGTTCCATCTGAAATATTAAGTTGATATAAAGAGGAGCCATGAAGTTGTAAAATTACGGCAATAACAAATGCTCCAATAGCTAACAAAAATCTATAATTATAGATAAAACTAAAAAATCTTATTTTCAATTTAGGGTTTAGAATAATAGTAAAAAATATAAAAAATAGTATGAAAAAAACAACTAGATGTTTTTTCGATATCGAAGGAATAGCTGCATTTAAAAATGGCAAAATATCCCCATATATACTAAGCGCTTTATAATTTTCAACCAGAACCACATAAAACTCTAAAAGGAATGCTGTGATTAATGCTAAGATAAATGAAGATATCTTAAAATAATTCTTAAACCCATTAATATTATTCGACATGATATAATATATATAATGATTAATTATTTAATTTTTAATGTATAAAAGATATAAATATATACTATAATATCATTTTTATAAAAGGAGATAAGATGAG
>CAYPJH010000017.1:0-6929 GCA_964411035.1 uncultured Methanobrevibacter sp.
GTAAAAACACCTAACAATATGAACTCATGGGAATTCTTTGATTTACTATTAAATGAGGCAAATGTTATCGGAACTCCAGGTGCAGGTTTCGGACCAAGCGGTGAAGGATATTTAAGACTCACTGCATTTAACACTTATGAAAATACTGTTGAAGCAATGGATAGAATTTCAAAATTAGATATTTAGGCGGGGTATTTAATGAGAGATATACAAACCCCTATTGAAGTAGAAAAGGATGATGGTTTTAAAACACTTTTATCAAAATTCGGATGCATCTCCTTGGATAGACAGGAAAACCTCTTTGAATTAATAGGCGATATGCAAGGAGAACTTGACTTGGAAAAAGGAATATTGAAATTCAATGAGGATATTGAGTTTCCAGTCCAATTTTTAGGTTTCTATAATGGTGAATCTGAAGAAAATGGACAATGGTCATGGTGTTGGGATAATGAAGATATTGGTTTTGATGAAGAGTTCATTGAAGCAGCTTGTAAAATCAAACAGATAGGTGAAGAGAAAAACATTGAGTTGTTTTCCACACCTCTTTTAGACACTGATTATAATAACTGCCATTCATTAGCTATGACAGTATGCGGTATATTGGATATGGATGCTTATTATGCTGCACGTGTTGATAATTTTGATGTATTTGTAGCTATTAAATCCGATTTAATTAAAAGCAATGATTCAGTTAAAAAATTTAGAGATACATATGCCATTTTTCAGAAAAATTTCAACATATTTCCAAGATTGGCTTTTGAAGGATATACAAAGCTTAAAGGATATATATTTAAGGGAAGAGAAGAATTTTCAGTTGCAAAAATCGGTGAAGGCAGAATAATAGCAGGCTTTACAGAAAGAGGAAATTTAACTCACATTCAAATGTTTGAAGAAGAATAGTGATTTTATGCAACAGGATTTAATCGAAGAATTAGATTTATTATGTGAAATTTTATCAAAATCAGGGTTTTTCGATAAGACAGAAATGTTGGAGATAGTAGAAGATCAATTTATCGATGAGGATATTGACTTAAACAATGTTAATTTTCCTTTAATTGATGCTTCTAATTCTAATTTTTCTCGTCTGGAAGATGCTTTTATTGAAATTGCTAAAAAAGGAATAATAGCTATTCATAATTGTGGATATGATGTTGAAGAAGGGTTAGATGATGTTTTTGAGCTTTTAGTTCATATTCAGAATAATGATCATGATGCTAGAGGTTTTTGTTTTTATACTTTTGAAGATATTGAAGAGAGTATTTTTGAAAATAGGCTGAAAATCACATTTGGTGATTTTACACAGGATAAATCAGAAGCTTTAAGGATAGGTATGGAAATTTGTGAAATTTTAGAATCTTTTAATTTCAAGGTTAATTGGAATAAAACCCCTGAGGAGCAGATTATAATGGATCCATTTATTTGGGATAAGAAATTCAATCCAGATAGGGATTATGAAATTGAAGGGGCTTTTGAAGTTTTTATAAATAATCAGGTGTAAATATTGAATATGGATTCACTTAGACTAATTGAAGAGGTTATTTTACCCTCTGGTAAATGGTCTTCTTTAGAAATAGCTCAAGATACAATTTATCTGGATTTTACCCATGTTGAATTAGGTAATCCTAATAATGGAGATGAATTGTCATTATCAATAAGATTTGATGAAGATTCTTTTATAATGTTTTTTTATGAAGACATTTGGAATATTGAGTTTTTATCAGATTTTAATTATAATGATAATCGAATAGATACAATACTGGATTTTAAAGTTAATAATATTAGGTTTCTTGATTTTGAATATTTGGATGAGGTTGTTAACAGATTTTCAAAAAGCAAACTCATAACACTTATGCCGGAGTTTGATATTACAAATATTCGAAACGATTTCTTTTTAATTTTTGAAATCGATAAGGTTTGTATTGTTGTTGGTTCTAATAACTTAGATTTTTTCACTAATTTTGAAAAGCTTGATGATTACATGTTAAAGGAATTTTCTAATCAATGGATGGTCTATTTTCTCAACTATCCAAATCAGAGAAAAATTTTAAATAAAGATCCAATGTGTGAAATTCATCTAAAATAAATTTATTTTTTAAGGTTTCATGAAATTTAATATTAAATAAATTGTAGATTGTTTCTTACTTTTTCAAGTAATTAATAGGTATTATAATTGTATGTTGTGTATATTTTTCATGTTTTTGCAAAATATTAGTAAAAAGTTTTAATAGTATAATTGATAAATTATTTTATTAGTGTGAAAATTTTATTTTCAATTATTAAATCATAGGAGTTTTTAAATGACTTGTAGTATTTTAGTAGGTGGAGCATGGGGTGATGAAGGTAAAGGAAAATGTATTACTTACCTTTGTGAACATGATAAACCGGATATTATTGCTCGTGCAGGTGTAGGACCTAATGCAGGGCATTCTGTAGAATTTAATGGAGAAAAATATGGTTTAAGACTTATTCCATCTGGATTTGTTCACACTGATGCAAAACTTTTAATTGGTGCAGGTGTATTAGTTGATCCAGAAGTTTTATTTAAAGAATTTGAAGATTTAAAGAAATATAATGTTGCTGAAAGGACATTTGTTGATTCAAGAGCAGCTATTATTAATGAAGAACACAAACAAAGAGATAGAGGTTCTGAACATTTATTTAAAAAAATTGGAAGTACAGGTTCAGGATGTGGGCCTGCTAATTCTGATAGAGTAATGAGAAGTATCAAAATGGCAAAAGATGTTCCTGAACTTAAAGATTATTTATCAGATGTTTCATTTTCAGTTAATGAAGCTATTGATAATGGGGAAGATGTTTTTATTGAAGGTTCTCAAGGATTTGCATTATCTTTGTATTATGGAACTTATCCATTTGTTACAAGTAAAGACACAACTGCAAGTACATTCGCTGCAGATGTAGGTGTCGGACCTACAAAAGTAGATGAAGTAATTAATGTATTTAAAGCTTATATTACTCGTGTTGGTGAAGGACCATTCCCTACTGAAATGACACAGGAAGAAGCAGAAGCAAAAAATATTGAAGAATATGGTACTGTTACTGGCCGTCGTCGTCGTGTAGGCTTTTTTGATATGGATTTAGCTAAAGAGTCATGTAGAATTAATGGTGCTACTCAGATAGCTTTAACTTGTGTTGATAGACTTTACCCTGATTGTGCTAGAACTCAGGATTATGCTGATTTATCTTCTGAAACTAAAGAATTTATCAACGAGATTGAAACAGCTACCGGTGTTCCTGTTACTATTATATCAACAGGGCCTGATTTAAAAGATACTATTGATTTAAGAAGCGAATTATTATAATTTTCTTTTTTTTCTTTTTTTTTATTGCATTCAGGTTTAAGTTTTTTTATTCTTTTTTTAATTTTTCTAAAAATGAGATATTTTCAAAAATCGGTTGATTTTTGTGTTTTTTGTTTTTAAGCTACTGAATATGTTGGTTTTAGTTAATCAATTTCTAAAAGTTCTTTATATAGTTTTTTCAATTCCTCTTTGTTTTTTTCACTGTAATATTTGTTATCTTCATCGTTATTAATGGCAAAAAGTAATAATTCATAAAATACCTTATTTAGGGATTTTCCTTTTTTTGTTAATTTGTATTCTGTGTTTTTAATGCCTTCTTCACTTATTTTTTCAATCAAGTTATTGTCTTCCATATTTTTAAGACATCTTGATAATGCTTTGTTATCTAAAGTTTTTCTATTGGCTTTAAATTCGTTGAAATGGGTTCTGCCCATAAACAGATCTCTTAAGATATGTAATGTCCATTTATTGCTAATGGATTTTATTGCATCTTCTACTGGATTTCGTTCATATTTTTTTTCATAGTATTCCATACGGTCTTCCATATTTAATAGTTATTTTTAAAATGATTTATATTTAAGTGTCATTGACGCCACTTTAAATTGTCTTAAAGTGTCATAAATGTCACATTACTTATTTATATGTATTTTTTTAAATTAATTTTTAAGGATGATAAAAATGAAGTATTTTAAACTTATTAATAGTCTTAAATTTGATTTTTACTTTGATTTAAAGATAATAATAAAATTGTATAATTTTAATGGAGGGTTAATATGTCTGATTTAAAATCTAAATTGCTTGTTTATGTATTGTCTTTCGGCATATTTTCAATTATCAGTACTGAAATGGGAATAGTTGGTATGCTTCCAACAATAGCAGATGTTTTTAATGTATCTATTACAAATGCAGGATTGTTTTTAACTGTTTACACTATTGGAGGTACAGTATCTGGTCTTATAACTCCTTTGATTTTCTCCAATTCCAATAGAAAAAAAGTTATGGTTACAACATTCATTGTATTTATGATTTGTACCGGCGGATTGTTATTTACAAATTCATTTAATGTAGCACTTTTATTAAGGTTTATTCCGTCATTTTTCCACCCTATTTTCCTCTCTTTTGCCTTTTCAATAGCTGCGAAAAATGTTTCTCCAGAAGATGTTCCAAAATCAGCCGCTAAGATTATTATGGGTGTTTCAGCAGGAATGATTTTAGGTGTTCCAATTGTTAACTTTATTATTAATATTTCATCTTTCACTGTTGCAATAGGATTTTTAACATTTATTAATCTTATTTCACTTATAATGTTAGTTCTGGTAATGCCTGATGTTCAGTTTGATAAGAAGAGCATTTCTTCACAGCTTAAGATTCTTAAAAAAGGCAGTTTATTATTGTCAATTGTTGCAGTAGTATTGTTAACTGGAGGAATGTATATAACTTATTCTTATATCACTCCGTTTTTGACTTTTAAGGGGGTTGAAGGAACAACAACCAGTTTGTTTTTAGTTATATACGGTATCAGCAGTCTTGGTGGAAATTATATTGGTGGAAATCTTTTAAGTTCAAATTCAAAGTTGACTTGTTTAGTATTTCCAGTTGTAGGCAGCTTCATTTATTTGGTATTGTTCGGAATTGATGGGTCTAATGTGCTGATTTATATTGTAACTGTTATTTGGGGTGTGCTTGCAGGTCTTGGAAATAACATTGTTCAATATTTAATTGTTTCAACTGTTCCTGAGGCTCCTGAGTTTGGAAATGGAGTTTATTTCTCTGCAGTTAATTTAGGGGTAACTGTTGGAACTCAAACAGCAGCTAGAATAATTGACAGCATTAATATAAATTTTATTAGTATTGGAGGTGTTGCTTTATTTATTGCAGGTTTAATATTTGTATTTTTAAGATTTAAAAAAGTTAAAATGAGTATAGTTTCCGGATAAAAATATTTTCATTTGCCTGCCGGGAAGGGATTTGTACTTAAAATATTAATAATCAAAACCTTTTTTAATCAGTTATATAAATATTAAGTCTAAATATATTAAATGTAATAAAATAATTGTCGTGATATATTGAATGCATTCAATTTCTTATTGATAGAACGTGAAGAAAAACCTAGAGCTAAAGGAGTTACTATGGTTCTAGATAAAGGTTTAGGCCTTGAAACTGCAGATTGTTTAATGAAAATAGCTGGTGAACATGTTGATTTTGTAAAATTTGGATGGGGAACCAGTATTGTTCACAGTAAAGAGTTAATTAAGGATAAGGTTTCCATGTATAAGAGCCATAATATTATTCCTTATACTGGGGGAACTTTATTTGAATTGGCTTTTAGCCAAAACAAGTTAGATGAATTCTTTGCCGAAGCACATGATTTAGGTTTTCCAGCTATTGAAATTTCTGATGGGTCCTGTGTTATTGACCATGAAACTAAATTAGATTGCATTAAACGTGCAAAAAGTGAAGGTTTTCAGGTTTTATCCGAAGTTGGTAAGAAAAATCCTGAATTGGATAGTGAAATCTCTTTAGATGAAAGAGTTAAATATATGAATGAAGAATTGGAGGCTGGTTCTTCTTTTATTATTGTTGAAGCCCGTGAAGGTGGAAAAAACATTGGGATTTTTGATAAGTCCGGAGATGCTAAAGAAGATGAAGTGGCATATATTGCTGAAAATGTAGATTCTGATAAAATCCTTTGGGAAGCACCTAATAAAGATCAACAAATATTCTTTGTTTTAAACTTAGGTAAGGATGTAAACCTTGGAAACATATCTGTTGAGGATATAACTTCTCTTGAAACCATTAGAAGAGGTTTAAGGGGAGATACATTCGGTAAAATTAACTAATTTTTATGGTGGTAGTATTGCAAAAAAGAACCATTCAGGAAATTAATAAAAAAATAGATAATGATGACTGTAATATTTACACTGCTGAGGAGTTTAAAAAGTTAATTGAAGATGATGATGCGCCTGGTTTTGATGAAGTGGATGTGATTACAACAGGTACCTGTGGAGTTATGAGCGGAACCAGCGCGGTTTTCAATATTATTGCAGCTGATCAGGGAACTTTCATGAGAGCTAAAAACATATATTTAAATGATGTTCCCGGTATCCCAGCACTCAGGACGCAGAGGTGGGCAGATCTCTGAGTTCTAGGACAGCCAGGACTACAGAGGGAAGCCCTGTCTCAAAAAGTGAAAAGGAAAAAAAATATGATCCTATAATAGCAAGATTCAAATTAAAATAGTTTAATATTTCAACTAACCTCATTCAGACCACCTATGATCAAGAAAATAGCTGACAACAAATGTTGGCAAAGAGTTAGGAAAAGGAGAACGCTCAGTCACCATGGGTGGGTTGCAGACTTGTACAGCACTCTGAAAATCAGCATAGAGAAGTCTTAAAGCACTAAAATTAAATCTACCACACGACCTGGTTGTCTATTTTGGGGCATATATTCAAAGGTCCCAACATCCTACTACTCCACAGATGCTTGCTCATCCAAGTACATTGCTACTACTCACAACTAGGAAATGGAAACAACTTAAATGTCATGCAACTGATGAATGCATAATAGAATACTATTCAGATGTAAGGAAAAATAAAATAATGAAAT
>CAYPJH010000018.1:0-18514 GCA_964411035.1 uncultured Methanobrevibacter sp.
AATTTAACACGATAAAATGGATTCCTGCAGATATTCAAATATTGGATGTTTTAGAAAATGAATTATAGGTGGTTAAATGAGTATTGAATATAATTCATTTAAACCTTCTTTCCTATATAACAATTCCAAAAAAGGATTGAAAGTATTATCTCCCATTAAAGAGAATCTAAGCAAATGCAAGGAGTTTTACATTTCAGTTGCATTTATTACAGAAAGCGGAATTACTCCTCTTTTACAGGTTTTAAAAGAATTAGAGGAGAAAAATGTTTATGGAAAAATTCTAACAACTAATTATTTAGCTTTTTCCGAGCCTAAAGCACTGGAAAAACTTAATGACCTTAAAAACATTGAAGTTAGAATGTTTAATGTAAGTAATGAAAATCCAGGTCTTCACACAAAAGGATATCTTTTTAAAGAAGATGGAGATTATAGAATTATCCTTGGAAGTTCAAACTTAACGCAAAATGCCCTTACAGTAAATAAAGAATGGAATCTTGGATTTACTTCCGTATTTGGTGATGAATTATCAAATGAAATTTTAGAGGAATTTAATGATTTATGGTGTGATGCAACTCCCTTAAATGATTGTATTGGAAATTATAAGGACTTATATGCTAAAAGAAGAATCATTTTTAATGAAAGCCCAACTCCAACATATGAAAAAGATACTCTAAAACCTAATTCAATGCAAAAGTCTTTTATTAAAAATTTAGAAGAAATCTATGAAAAAAATGAAAGCAGAGCTCTACTTATATCTGCTACAGGTACAGGTAAAACATATGCTGCTGCTTTTGCACTTAAAGAGGCATTTCCTAAACGTGCATTGTTTTTAGTTCACAGAGAACAGCTTGTAAACCAATCATTAAATACATTTAAACGTGTTTTTGGAAATACCCGAACAATGGGTGTTCTTTCAGGAAATTCAAAAGATTATGATAAAGATTTTATTTTTGCAACAATCCAAACCATGAGCAAAGAATATGTTTATAAAACTTTTGATCCATCAGAATTTGATTATATCATTATTGATGAAGTTCATAGGGCCGGTGCAGATAGCTATCAAAAAATTATGAATTATTTTAATCCTAAATTCTATTTAGGCATGAGTGCATCACCTGATAGAAGTGATGGTTTTGATATTTATGAACTGTTTGACCATAATATTGCTTATGAAATAAGGCTCAAGCAGGCACTGGAAGAAGATTTGCTATGTCCTTTCCATTATTTTGGAATAACAGACATTAATATTGATGGTAAAGAAGCCACATTTGATAATCTTACAAGTGAAGATAGAGTAAATTATATTGTTGAAAAGTGCAGATACTTTGGATACTCAGGTGAACGAGTAAAAGGATTGATGTTCTGCAGCACTAAAAAAGAAGCCTGTAAAATATCTGAAAAACTAAATAAAAAAGGCCTTAAAACACTTTGTCTAACTGGTGAAAACTCACAAAAGGAAAGAGCTGAAGCAATTGAAAGACTTGTAAGCGATGAAAGACTGGATTACCTGGATTACATTCTAACAATAGATATCTTTAATGAAGGAGTAGACATACCTGAAATCAATCAGATTGTTTTGCTGCGTGAAACACAATCACCTATAATATTTATACAGCAATTAGGACGGGGCTTAAGAAAATTCAATTCAAAAGAGTATCTGGTAGTTCTTGATTTTATTGGAAACTATAAAAACAATTTTATGATACCAATAGCTCTATCTGGAGATAGAACTCATAATAAGGACAATTTAAGAAAATATGTAATGGAAGGAACCAATGTAATTCCTGGAAACTCAACAATAAACTTCGATAGAATCTCAAAAGATAAAATATTCAAATCAATAGACAATACAAATCTATCAACTGTAGCTATCCTTAAAGACAAATACAATAATTTAAAAAATAAAATAGGAAAAATACCTACATTAGTTGAGTTTTACCGCCTTGGAGATATAGATCCCATATTGATTCTTGAAAATAAAACCCTTAAAAACTATTATAATTTTTTAAAAAAGTATGAAAAAGAATTTGCATTAGAATTTAATGAATCAAAAATAAATACTTTAAACTTTATTTCAGCTAATCTGGCCAATGGAAAAAGACCTCATGAATTGCTGATTTTAAGGGACCTGGTTAAAACTTATGAAATTGATTTAAACAATATTGAAACAGTTTTAGAAGAGAAATATCATATTATAAATGATTCAGCATCTATTGAAAGTGCTCTGAATGTTTTAAATCAGAATTTTTATTTGAGAAATTACAAAATAACTTTACTTAATGATATGAAAGCAAGTGAAGAATTTAAAGATAACTTATCAGATGATAACTTTAAAGACTTTATCAATGATTTGATTGATTATTCCCTTTTAAAATATCAAACCGAATATTCCAATAGATATCATGACACCAATCTTGTTTTGTATGAAAAATATTCACGTGCAGATGTCTGTAGACTTTTAAACTGGGATAAAGATGAATCCAGTACAATGTATGGCTATAAAATCAAACATGATACCTGTCCAATTTTTGTAACATATGAAAAAAGCAAAGACAATATTGGATATAATGATCACTTTATTGACCAGGAAATGTTTAGCTGGATGACAAGAGCACCGAGAAATCTTAAAAGCAAAGAGCTTCAACCAATAGTAAATTATGATAAAAATGAGTTATCTATGCATCTGTTTATTAAAAAATCAGATGGTGAAGGTTTTGACTTTTATTATATTGGAGAAGTTGTGCCTGTTGAAGGAAATGATACTGAAATGGATGGTAAACCTATTGTTAATTTTAAGCTAAAACTTGATAATCTTGTTCGTTATGATATCTATTCATATTTCGAATAATTTTATTTATCTTCCATACATTCATTTTTTAACATAACATTCTCTTCTTTAACAATATAAATAGGCCTATTTTTAACCTCCAAATATGTTTTTGCCAAATATTGGCCTAATATGCCTAAAGAAAATAGCTGAACACCACCAATAAAAAGGATAACACTTATTGTTGAAGGCCATCCCCCTACAGGATCGCCGTAAAGCAGAGTTCTAACAACAATGAAAATTATTGATATAAATGCTAAAACTGAAAATAACACGCCGAAAATTGTGGAAATATGTAATGGTGCTGTTGTAAAAGAGATTATGCCTTCAATTGAATATTTAACCAGTTTCCAAAAGGACCAGCTAGTCTCGCCATTGGCCCTTTTGATATTTTCATATTCCAGCCATTTTGTTTTAAAGCCGATCCATTGAAAGATTCCTTTAGAAAACCTATTATACTCTTCAACTTCTAAAATTGCCCTTACAACTTCCCTTTTCATTAATCTAAAATCTCTTGCACCATCAACAATATCCAAATCAGTGCATTTGTCCATTAATCTGTAAAAACATCTTGCAAAAAATGATCTGATTAAAGGCTCTCCTTTTCTTGTAACTCTTCTTGTTGCAACCATATCCCACTTATCAATATAGTTAAACATTTCCGGGATAAATTCTACAGGGTCCTGAAGGTCCACATCCATTAAAATTACAAATTCTGCTGATGAATACTTTAAACCTGCATAGATAGCTGATTCTTTACCAAAATTACGGGAAAATGAAATATAACTTATTTCACCATCTAATTTTTTAATCTCATCTAAAGTATTATCTGTTGATCCATCATCAACAAAAATAATTTTCCAATTGAAATTATCCTTTAGAACATTGTTAACTGTATCTGCAAATATTTTAATGGATTTTTCCTCATTATAAACAGGTACGATAATATCAAGATTCATACTACATTTCCTTTACTTCATATATTTTAAAGATATTTCCTTTTACAAACAGGTCACAGTCGATTTTTGTAAATGTTAAATTAGTACCATTAACATCTCCCAGTTTTTTAGAAGATATGAAGAATACCTTAGAACCGGAATCTATCTTGCCTTGAATTCCCGGATCATTATATCCAACTACAATCTCACGGGCTTCATTATCAAAACAGACATGGGTGTTGTTTGGTGCATAATAAGATGATATTTCAACATAATCCGGGAAGAAATTATAAAAGAGCACATTATTCTGACCTAAAACAGCGTTAACTGAGTTAAATTCATTGTCTGTTGCGATTTGGTCCTGTTCTTGAATTGTAATAAAATCAACAGTGCCGATAACACCAACCAACAGGATAAAACACAGTATTCCAACAAACAGCTTTTTATTGTCAAATATTTTTGAATATAAAATACTGAATGATAACCATAAACATCCTAAAGCCGGAACCAAGTATCTTACATGGAAAAATGGATTATATAAAACGGATATTATAATTCCAATAAGTGGAACAAGAACTACAGCAGCCAATCCGGATAAAGCAAATCTATCTCTAACACGCCATGCCAGATAAATGAAAATAGCTAAAAACACTGTTCCAATAATTGTTGGCTGTATAAGTTCATTTGCACGGACAAAAATATCGGCCGGAGATAAAACAAAATAAATATAACTGATTATAGTATTTGCTGTAATTGGATCTATCCAATAATTGCCTATGATATTTTGCACCTGACCTAAAACTACAAAAACCCATGGAACGAAAGCTAAAATGCTGACAATAGCTGATATAAACCAGTTTTTAAATAATTGTCTTTTATTTCTAATTACATAAATTAAAAGCATCAGATATAGTGAAAAAGATGCAATAGCTGAAAAGTAATGTGTATAAGCAGAAGCTATTGTTAGAACTGTTAGAATAAACCAGTTTTTAAAGCTTGAATCTTTAATTATTTCATAGCAATAAACAAAGCTTGCAGTTACAAAAAATAACCCCCATGAATACATTCTAATTTCAACTGAATATAACATTAACTGAGGCATAGAGCAGATGCATAAGAAAAAAATTCCACTAGTCAACATTCCAAAGTTTTTACGAATTTTGGTTAAGGATAATATTCCCAACAGGTAAAAAGGAATTAGAGAAACAATTCTTCCAATAATTGCAATGTTTGTAAAGCCTATAAATGAAAATATTTTATAAAACCCTTTTAAAATAAGATAGTATAAAACCGGATGAACATCCTTTAATATAATCTCTTTAAATTGGGCAAATGGCAGCTGAACAACAAAGCAAGAGTAAAATTCATCATACCATAATCCTGAATAGGTTAAACCTATAAATGTAGCTATTAATAAAAATATGGCTCCTGTAAAAAATAAAAGCTTACCTAGATTATCCTGATTATATTTAAAACTCATGTTTTACCTTTTTAAAATAGATTTTATTTTTTATATTCGAAGACAATAAAGTAATGAGACATGCCTTCAGGAATTTCTTCACCAATTTCATCATTTAAATAAGTCATTTCAAGACCGTGTTTTATGAATTCTTTTTTTAATTCCTCAGGAGAACTTCTAACAGCATATGGAGGACCATGTCTTGTTTCCTGTTTTTTATAATCCATAATAGCTATTCTTCCCCCTTCCGGTTTGATAACTCTTTTAAGCTCTTTAATTGCTTCGGCAGTTTTTCTAGAAGCAGTGAATCCATGGAAAACATTAACCATTAAAACAACATCTAGGGTATCATCATCCAGGTCAATTTTTTCACGAACATCACTTTGAATTGGAATTAAATTTTCAATGTTGTTTTCTTTTCGATATTTCTCCATATCTTCAACAGATGGTTCATATATATCCAATGCATAAACAGTCCCTTCTTTAATGTAGTCTAATGCTTTAATAGCTATATGTCCATCTCCACAACCTGCATCCATAAAGTTTTCAGTTCCAATCAAATTTAATTCATTTAAGATTTCGTCACTGTTAAGAAAGTCTTCACTAGATCTTCCTTGAATTCTATGACCATTAGCGGGTAAAATTCCTGTTTTGTTAGCCATATAATGTACACCTATTTGTTTATAATAATAAATTTAAAAAAAATGATATATAATTCTTTTCATATCCTATTTTTAATATTGTAAATGAAAAAATAAAATTAAAAAAATTAAGAAATTTAAATTTAGTGAAAATTCTTCATTAAAAATAGATATGTCTAAATGAAGAATATGAATATTGTTAAAGAAGTAAAAAAAGAGTGAAATATTAAAGAGTAAAAATTATTTTTTCCAAGTTTGTTTTACTCCTCTTCCTCTTTTACTACCTGGTTTAGTATAACTTCTTTTTTGTCTTGTTCTTTTATTAGTTCCTTTGACCTTTGCCATTATTAATTCCTCATAAAAAATTTTATTAAATAAAAATTAAGAATAATCTATAACATTAAAATATCTTTAATTAAAAGTATTTAAATATATAGGTTGTTTTGAATAAAATCTAAAATTCCAATGATTAATCATTTTATGTAGTATATTCTGCATTTATTTTAACATAATCATAGGTTAAATCACAGCCCCATGCAGTAGCTGAAAAATCCCCTAAATGAAGATCAATATTCACAATGATTTTATTACCCTTCATGATTTCCTCAGCTTCCTTAAGCTCTTCTGTATTGTCCAGAGCAATGACTTTTCCATTCTTAACCATTGGTGCAGACTTTTCTTCACCAGCCAATTCAATTGAAATTATATTCTCATCCATAAATGCTCCGGAATACCCTATTGCTGCAGCTATTCTACCCCAATTAGGATCTGCACCAAAGACTGCGGATTTGAATAATGTTGATGATATAATTGACTTTGCAGCTAATCTTGCATCCTCAACTGTTTTTGCACCGTGAACATTTGCTTCAATAAGTTTAGATGCACCTTCACCATCCTTAACCTGCTTTACTGCCAGAACTTTACAGATATAGTTAAGGCCTTCCTGGAATCTTTCACTTATTTTGCCGTTATCCACCACTTCAATGCCTGATGACCCATTAGCCAACATTAATGCAGTATCATTAGTACTTTCATCACCATCTACAACAATCATATTAAAGCTGTCATCACATGCCTTTTTCAATGCTTTTTTAATATATTTTCCATCAATAACTGCATCAGTTACTAAAAATGAAAGCATAGTTCCCATATTCGGAGCTATCATCCCTACTCCTTTAGTAATTGCACCGATTTTTACAGTTTCTCCATTTTCCAATGTTATTTCCACTGCAAATTCTTTTGCAACTGTATCTGTCGTCATTATGGCTTTTGCAGCTTCAAGTGAAGATTGGGGAGTGTTGTCAAGTTTTGAAAGTGTTTTATAGGCTACCTTTTCAATAATATCCATTGGCATTTCACGACCAATAACTCCTGTTGAAGCTATAGCTATTTGAGAAGCAGGTATGCTTAAATCATTTGAGACTAAATCCACTAATGTTTCACAGTCCTGCATGCCCTGGGTGCCGGTAAAACAGTTTGCATTTCCACTATTAATGAAAATTGCTGAAATAATATTGTTTTTAAGTACTTTTTTAGTGTATTTAACTGGAGCTGCTACAACTTTATTTGATGTGAATACTCCAGCTGCCTGACTATCTTCACTTACAATGATGGCAACCCCGTATTTACCTTCCTTACTTCCAGCCACTTTAACATTGTCTATACAAGATAAGCCGCCGGAAATATCTGTAATATAACTTAAATTTTTCATAATAATCACCATAAAAAAATAGGAAAAAAATGATTATTCTTGATAAAACGAAGTATTTTCATTATAATCTACATCATCAACCTCAGGATCGTAGATTGGTTCATTATCCTGACTTAAATTAGTTGTCATTTCCTGTGTAACATTTTCAATATGAACTGTTTCAGTATCATTATTGGAAACATCATCAATTCCATTTATGCCAATAGAAATACCTGCTACAGCACCAATACCAAAGGCTACAAGTGCAAAAATCATTATTAAAACTAATTTTCCATCATTTTTCGCCATTTAATCAAAAAACCTTTTTTTATTTTTATATTATTTATATAAATCTGATAACATATAAAATTAACTTAAAATCCAATTACATTACAAGAGCATATAAAAGTGCAATTATAATAGCTACAAAACTATATACTCCAAATCCGAAGATTGATAGCAAATATGATAAAAGAAATACAAAAACAAAAACTCCAAGTAATTTTGCCTTTTCATTATTTAATAAGTTAATTAATGTTCTTGAGAACTCTGAAGGAACATTATATGCATATAAACCATTAGCTAATTCAAAAATAACTAAAGATAACGGATTTGTAGATTTGAAGTTATCTACTAACTGTGCTCTTTTACCTGCTTCCCTTCTACTTTTTCCTATTCCTGCTCTTATTTTAGCACCATTAATAGATGCAAACCATGCTGTATCAAGAGCTGCCCTTATTGCCAAATCCTTTGATGGGAAATGTGCTATGAAATCGTCTCCTCCTTCCCTATAACCTTCAATTTCAGCTTCACAGTTCTCTTCAATAAAATCACATATATCTCCCATTAGTTTAACGAGAGTATCTCTTCCGTTTTTAGATATGAATTTGGTTGAGTCAATTAAATCTATGAACAAATAGTTATCGAATTCTTCATTGCTGCTTTTGCCATAGTTAAATGGTCCGTCAAATACTAATGCATATTCTCCACCAAGTTTTGTAAAGGCTATTCCTGAAAAATTTCCAATTTCATTTGTGTATTCTATTGATCTTTCAATAGCTGCAGCACCGGTCATTCCTACTGATGATACTATTGGGATTCCCTGTTCAAGGCCCATTCCAATCATTTTTATACCAAGTCTGATTGCATCGTTTTTACTTGGCATTTTTGCAAGTATGTCGGCTGAACCTATTTTAAGTATCTCACCACCATCATAATCTATCATTTTTTCAAATGAATTGATTAAATTATGTGGATGCTGAAGCATTATGTAAAAGTAACGATCACTACCCATAATAATGTTACTTACAAGAGCATATTCTTCAATCTTATTTTCAGCAGGTTTTATCTCATAGAAATTATAATCATCCGGCATATTCTCAGTACCAATATCCCGTGAAAGATTTTCTAAAATGCTATCAGATGTAATTTCCGCCTTTTCAATTTCAAGCAAGATAGTTTGAGTATAATTAAATAAATCAACATACTCCTCTTCTAGCTCATTAGTTGGGAAAAACTTAGTGCCTATACTAATAGGGGTAAGATGAGTGTATAACTTAATCAAATACTTAGTTAAGCTATTAACCATCAAAATTTCCTCCTTTCTCCAAATCTATTTCAAATTGACCAGGTTTAGTTAACAGCATGTCAATTTTAACAGAAACAAAAGGAAACTTCCATGACCCAATTCTACCAGCTATAGTACTGGCTATATTTCTTGAATTCTTCTTAATAAATACTTCATCATAGGAACTTACACGAATCACAACATTATAAGGTGCATTTTCAGTTATTTCATCAGCAAGCAAAATATTTAACTCAAATGTACCTGGCTTCGTGAATATATCATTACGAACAGCTATAAGAGGCTTATTTTCTAAATGCAATCTATCAGCAACAGTAACTGAAATGCTTCCTGCATTTTTAACAACCATCTTATAATCTTTAGGGTGGACCAAAACAAAAATCACATAGGAAGCAGCTGCCTCTACATCATCAACCATATCAACAATCTTGTTAAATAAAGGAATCTTAGCAAAAATATTCTCAAGCTTATTGCTTACATTTTCTTCATCATCTATACGAACAATACACTGTTTAGCAATGTTAAGGGGAGATATTTCAATTCCTTCTTTACCAGAATACACATCCCACCTTTTAAAGGTTAGCTGTTTAATAATTTCATCAGAAATGTTTTGTAAAATATTCTTATCCCTTTTAGCTTTATTAGGTTTACCAAAAGTCAACCTTCCATTATCAAGAGTATAGGGGATTTTCATAGAATTGATATTTCTAAATTCATCTGCATAATTAACAAAATTATTATTAGATAAAATTTTAGCTTTCTCTTTAGATGCTAACTCTAAAATAAAACGATTAACATCTTTTTCAGGCGGTATTTCTTCAACATTATCACTATTTAACAATTTCTCAAATGTTCCCCTCTCATCAATTTCATTACGAAGTTTAGAATCAACAATAATTACAAATTCATCGCCACTTTCTTCAAGTGCTTTAACAGCTGCCAAAATATTAGACAATTGAGGTTGAGAATATTTATTTTTATTAGAATATGCAATATTAGAAGCATCCATGACCACTTTCATAATAACCACCTATGATACATAATAAATCATATATATTTTATAATATATTTAAAGTTTGTGCGAATTTGGTAAAAATTAGTAAAAAAAAGACAAAATAAAATATTTTAAAAATAAAAACATTCAAACAAAGAAGTTAAAGGGCCGGAAATTGACATTAAATAATCAACACTATCTGGTTGAACCTACTCAAGGTCTAAAAAATAAAACAATCATAGAGAATATGCTTCTCTAAAAACGCTGAAGATAAAATAAACACTTCAAAAATAAAAATAAAATTCATGAAATTAAATTTCATTATTTCTAGGGAACTCCCCAAATAAAATAGGTTCTTTGCCCACATTTTTAAGAAAAATTGTAATGTTATTCTCATCAATATTATAAATATTATAAGAATTCAAGTCATTACCACGAAGTTTTACAGAACTTAATGAACCTGCATTAACAATTAACGTATTATTCATCTTCCAAATATTCGGAACATGTTTATGGCCTACTAAAACCAGTTCAACTTCATGATCTACAAGTGTCTTAAGAATATCTCCTGCATCAAGTAAAATATTTCTTTCCCTTCCGGTTTTTGGAATTGGTATAATATGATGGTGAAGTGCAACAATAGTAAATGAATCATCAATAACAGATTGATCAAGCTGATAGTCAAGCCATAACTGCTGTGGTTTTCCAATGCTTCCTTCATTTAAATCAGGCAATCCGCTGTTTAAACCAATTGCAACAAAATCATCAGCTTCCAATTTCCAGCTTACCTCACCAATCAAATCCTCAAAAGTTTCAAGACCTAAATTACGAGCATCATGATTTCCGGGAACTGCAAATAAAGGAGATTCAAAAAGATCCAAATACTCCTTTGCTTTTTTAAATTGTTTGTAATATCCTTTATTTGTAATATCTCCAGTTAAAATAATTAAATCCGGAGCTAATTCATTAATCTCATCAACAGCTTTCAAAAACATATCTTCAATAAAATCAGAATCACTTACATGCAAATCTGAAATGTGAGCAATAACTACCATAATATCAATTAACCGGATAGTTTCATAATAGCTTCAGCCAAATCTCCTTCACATTCAATTAAAGCTGCTTCTGCATCTTCCTTAGAAACATTTGTTTGAGCTGCAACAATTTCAATATCCTCATCAGGAATAATAAGTTCCTGTTCTACTTCAACTTCAATAGCTTTTCCAGAAACCTGATATGTTTCCTGACCCATAACATTCATTAAGCTTACTTCAGCATTTGGAATGACTAATTCCTTATCTTCTAAACGGATAACAACTTCTTTAACATTTTCAAGTTCTTTCATATCCATTCCCATTTTTTTCATTTGCCTTTCCATTTTTTTCAATTGTTTCGCATTCATTCCAGGTATCATTTTAAATCCTCACTAATTAAATATTATTACATATTTTTATAAAAACTTTTTTAAAAATTAAATATGTCGAAAAATGAAAATCCCTTAACAGAAATTTTCTCTTTATACTTATCTGCTTCATTTTGAACAGATTGTGTTTGAATAATGGACTGTGCTAAATTATCAATATCCTCACCAGATAAATTTAAACCATTATCATTTGCAGTTTTATTGATTAAATCCACAACATCACTGAAATCTGTAATATTTTTATTAAATACTTCCTCCTTAACATCATCCATCAGGTTAGCTACTTCATCACCAGAAACATTAGAGTTATTTACAACTTCACTTTGAGTGTAAATTTCCTCATTTGCCGCTTTTTTCACATCATCAGGAATTGAAGCGTTCGTAGCTTTTTCATAAGAAGCCATTATTCCGGCAAGTGCAGATTCTCCGGTAGCTGAAACAGGACTTGTAACAATAACATAACCTCTTGTAATTCCTGCAGATTCAAGAACTGACTTATACATATCTTCAGTCACTAATGTTATTTTAGATGTATCTACATTTATTTCTAAATCATCAGATCTGTTGAAGTCCAGTAAAGCAGAGGAAAAAATTTGATTTGAACCATATGTTTGATTACTTATTCCGCTGGATATTGCATTAACTTCACTTGCGGTGATTATTTCAGAAGTTGCATTATCAAAGCTAATAGTTTTATTAAAATAATCTTCAACAATTGATTTATATTGCTGATTGTTAAAGGTGGTTTCTCCATAAGTTATAATAATATCTGAGCTATCATTATTCAATAAAGTATTTGAACCGGCATAAACTCCAAGAATAACGATAACAATTATTATTGCTCCAATTGTTATTTTACGCAAATTTATCACCTAACCAATAGTATGTAACTTATATTATTTTAAAGTTGGTAATGATAAAAATAGCTTATTTAAAAAAAAGAAAAGTAGCTATTCCATTAAAGGAATAACTTTTTGTCTGTGTTTGTTTTATTATTCTTTAACGGTAATCATGTTAGATCTTGCAGCATTTCCATAATAATTTGTTATGACATATTTATCAGATTCAAGATTAATATTTAAACTTAAACTACCATTTAATTCCATAATTTCGTTATAAAATATCCATGGAGGTTTGTTGCAATTCTAACGCCTTGAGAAAGATTACCATATTCATAAAATGATTATTGGTATTTAATCATAGTCAACATCATTTTGAATTTTTTGTTTGCTTTTAAAGCATGCGGAATATCAGCAGGCATTATAATCATTTGGTCTTTTTTTACAGTGTGGTCTTCACCACCAATTGTAATAACTGCTTCACCATCAATTATTTGAACAATTGCATCAAATGGTGCTGAATGTTCGCTAATGCCCTGACCTTCATCTACTGCGAAAAGTGTAATGGTACCTGTATCATGTTTTACCAGTTCTTTACTTACGATGGTATCATCCTGATATTCAATAATTCCATCTACATCCATTGCTTTTGATAAATATTCTTCACTAACTTTTACCATATTATATTTCTCCTTTATTTATTTTGAATTTGTTTTGAAATTAATATAAATTTAACCCATTATCTTTTTTATGTCTTCTTTTGCATCTGTACAGACATTTAGGTTATATGTATCCACAAGGAAATTCAACATTTCATCATTAATCCATGCAGGTACTACTGGTCCTATATACATGTCTTGTTTATTTAATGCAAGTAAACTCCAGAGGATAGCTACTGCTTTTTGTTCCATCCAACTTAAGACTATTGTTAAAGGCAAATCATTTAAATCCAGTTCAAATACTTCGCATAATGCCTGTGCAATTTGAATAGCTACGATTGTATCGTTACATTGTCCTAAATCAATAAGTCTTGGAATTCCTTCTATATCACCTAAATCAAGATCATTAAAGCGGAATTTACCGCATGCCAATGTAAGGACAATGGTGTCTTCAGGTAAATTTTCTACAAATTCTCTGTAGTAGTTTCTTTTTGGATTTGGTCCGTCACATCCTCCTACTACGAAGAATCTGCTGATTTTTCCGGATTCCACTAATTCTTTTATTTTATCTGCAAGAGACAATATTGTTGGAAGACCGAAACCTGTTGTTATGGTTGTAGTTTCTTCTTCTGGCATGTCTCCAAGTTCAAGAGCTTTATCTATTATTGGTTGGAAATCATAATTTTCAATTACTGGAATGTTTGGAAGCTTTGCAACATCCATAGTAAACATCCTATCTGAATATTCATCTTTAGGAAGAAGTACGCAGTTAGAAGTTCCTAATATTGCTGCATTATATTTTGAAAAGATTTCTTTTTGATCATGCCATGATCCTCCAAGCTCTCCAACTAAATGATCATATTTGTTAAGTCCTGGATATCCGTGAGCTGGCAACATTTCACTATGTGTATATACTTTGATTCCGGTTCCTTCTGTTGCTTTTAAAAGTTCTTCCAAAGCTTTTAAATCATGACCTGTTACTATGATAGCTGGTCCTCCCTGTGAACCGACTTTTACTTCAGCAGGTTCTGGTTGGCCGTAATTATCAATGTTTGCTTGTTTAAGCATCTCCATTACTTTAATATTAGCGTTACCTGCTTCAATACCTAAATTAATTAAGTCTTCTGCATCAAAATTAACATTGGTTAATGTTGTGTATAGTCCTTTTGTTAAAAAACTGTCTACTTCTTCATCACGTGCTCCCAATACATTTGCACAGTAGTTGTATGCACTGATTCCTTTCATTGCATAGATAAGATTATCTTGTAATCTTGCTACTGTTGGTAATTTGCCGCATACTCCTCTTACAGTACATCCTTCACCTTTTGCTGTTTGAGCACACTGATAACAAAACATATCTAATTTTTCCATTTTTTTACCTCCTTAAAACAGATGACTATTATATGAATTCACAATATAATAATGTTTTGATTATTTTCAAGTTTAAATACTCTAATTTGAATTATATTTTTATAGGCTTATAATAGTTTTGTCACTATTTTCGGGTGAAAAGTAACAAACTTTATTATTTAAAAAACAAAGATAAAATAACATGAATAACGAAGATATTGAAACACTTAAAAAAATAGGCCTTACAACATATGAAGCTACAGCATACATTACACTATCATCAATCATATCTGCAACTGCAGTTGAAATCAGTAAAAACTCACAAATACCAAGATCAAAAATTTATGATGTTTTAAAAAGCCTATCTAAAAAAGGATTTGTTGAAATAGAAAACGGAAGACCATTAAAATATAACATTAACCCACCACTAAACGTAATAAATAAACAAAAAGAGGTAATTGTATCTGAACTTGACAAATTAGCTGAAAAACTAAATGTTATTTATGAAAATAAAATAAAACAGGTCCCGGCACCAGTCTGGAAAATTAGCGGAATAAACAATATAATTCAAAAAGAAGTGGACATTATTAAACATACTAAAAACACTTTATCTATGAGAATAGGCTTTTTATTTGAAGGCGAATATGAAATACTCATTAAAGAGCTTAAAAAGAAGATGGATACAGTAAATATTAATATATTAGCCACACCCATATGCTATATAAACAATGAAAAAATAGATATTATTGAAAACTTTAGTTCAGAAGGGATTAATATTTATGAAGCAGATATTCCCATTGTTAAAATGATGATATCAGACAGCAGGGAAATGTTTCATACATACACCAAGTTTAATGAAAACAAAAAAAGCATTATTCCAAATACAGCCATTGGTGTTTGGAATCAATATGAAGATGTTGCATCCAACTATCAGTTAAATTTTAAAAAACAGCTAAAAAAATATAAAAAATAGGTAAAAAAATACCTATCAGCTATGTCTTTCAAGTACAAAATCCGCAATTAATTCTAATGCGTGTTTACTTGAAGAATCCGGCAATATTTCTAATAATTGTTTTGCATTATTGACATTATCTTGTGCAATTTTACGAGCATATTCAATAGATCCATATTTATTGAAAATTTCAATAGCTTTATCTACATCTTCACTGGAAGAATTAGAATCCTTTAATATTTTTAATAAAATTTCACTATCTTCCTCGTTTGCTCTTTCAAGAGCATTAACAACAATCAAGGTCATTTTTCCTTTTACAATATCACTACCAATAGGCTTACCAAGAGATTCTTCATCACTAACCAAATCAAGATAATCATCCTGAATCTGGAATGCAAGACCAATTAACCGGCCATACTCATACATTGTCTGAACAATCTCATCATCAGCACCACCCATAATAGCACCGGATTCTGTTGCAGCACAGATTAAAGCCCCAGTTTTTTTAAAAATCATTTCCAGATAGTCTTCTTCAGATACATCGAATCTTCCTTCAAAACCAATATCTAAAGCCTGACCTTCACAAATTTTAATACATGCATCTGAAACACTGTCAATAGTCCTGCTTATTTTATCTGGAGCACAGCCAGTTTCAGCAGACTTACAAATCAATTTAAAAGCCTTTGAAAACAATGTATCTCCTGCTAAAATAGCTATATTATTGTCCCATACCTTATGAACTGAAGGCATTCCTCTTCTCATATCATCATCATCCATGATATCATCATGAATAAGAGAGAAAGTATGGATTAGCTCAATAGCTGCACCTGTATAAATCGCATCTTCTTTTACGCCTCCAACAGCTTCAGCAGTTATTAATGAAAGAGAAGGCCTAAGCATTTTGCCCCCTGCTTTTATTAGATAAATTGAAGCCTCTTGAAGACCATCAGGAATAATATCTGACAAACCTTCTGTAATCACATCTAGAACATCCTCAGAGTATGATCCCAATATTTCTTTTACATCACTCATAAAAACCTCTCCAATCAATTAATTTGTATTAAAAACTTGAGCTTGAGCATTTCTTAATATATGAACATTATGGCCAATTCTATAACCTTCTTCTTCAGCCAACTCACCATATGCTGAAAGCATTGATAAATCACCATGAGCAGGAATAATATGCTGAGGTTTCAACATTCTTAAAAATTCCCTGTGATCTTCTCTACCTGCATGACCAGAAACATGAGCTTCTGAAAATATTCTAGCACCCTGAGTTCTTAACCTACGTTCCATAATATGCCTATTAGCAGCATTGGTTGGATTTGGAATAATAGGTGCTGATATAATAACATTATCTCCTTTTTTAACAGTGAAAGGAGTTTTTCCATTAGCTATTCTTGGAAGCAATGCATCAGGTTCACCTTGATGACCTGTAGTTACAAGCAAGTACTTGTCACGGTCTTCATCAGCTTTCATTAATGCTTTGTTTATAGCTTTTGGACTTCCATAGATTTTTGCCTTTTGAGGAAGTTTTAAAATACCCTGCTTTTGTGCAATACCTCCAAACCTTTCCATGGAACGTCCTAAAAATAATATTTCCCTATTGCTTTTCTTTGCAATATCTGCAATAGTCTGAATTCTTTCAACATGAGAAGAAAAAGTAGTAACAATCATTCCTGATTTCTCATAAAGAGGACCTCTCATTACATCTTCAAGTATATTTTTAGCTATTCTTTCTGAATATGTTTTAACTTCAGTCATGTCCTTAACATTGGTACTTTCTACAATAAGAGCTAAAACTCCCTTTTTTCCTAATTCCTTAAATCTTTTATAATTAGGAGGTGGAGATACTTTTTGATGATTATCAAATTTGAAATCAAGAGCATAAACAATAATTCCATATTTTGTATGTAAAACAGGAATTACTGCCTGCGGAATACTATGAGTAGTGTGAACAAATTCCAAAGTTATGTCCTTGGACAATTTCATTTTTGAACCTGGATTTAAAGGTTTAATTGGATTATTAACTTTGAATTTACGTTCACCAGCAATTTGTTTTTCAACTAAAGCTAAAGTATATGGACTTCCGATTAAAGGAGCATCATATCTATGGGCTAATTTTGCAACTGCACCCATGTGATCTAAATGTCCGTGTGAAAAGACAATTCCCCTTACTCTTCCATCTACCTCATTCATTAATGTATCGTCAGGAATTACACCTCTTTCAATTAAATCTAAACTGTGCATCCTATCGATATCAGTATCTTCATGGATACTTATTCTGTCAAGATGTATACCCATATCAAAAATAACTACATCTTCTCCCACCTTAACGGCAGTCATGTTTCTTCCAACTTCCTCGTATCCGCCAATGGCGATTACTTCTACAGTCATTTATTTTTCTCTCCTTGAATAATTACTTGTGTTAAACCCTCTATCATTTAACCATTGCCGTGTTTCTCCTTTTATGATCAAATTTGAGTTTTTTAATTGTTCTATGTTACTTGCCCCTACTAAAAACATGGCAATTCTTAAAGACTCTTCGAATCTGTTAATGTAATTAATGATTTGCTCTTTGCTAGTTGCATTTTTTAAAAATGGTAATGCCATACCTACTGCATCAGCACCTAATGCTATTGCCTTTGCAGCTTCAAGACCTGTTCTGATTCCTCCAGATGAAATAACCGGCACGTTTACTGAAGATGTAACTTCAACAGTACTTGCTGCAGTTGGAATGCCCCAATCCCAAAACAATTCACCATAATAGGTATCATCAGCCCTGTAAGTTTCAACAGCCGCCCAGCTAGTTCCGCCGGCTCCTTCAACATCAATATATTTCACACCTGCACCAACTAACTCCTGTGCACATTCTGATGAAATTCCACAGCCGGTTTCTTTAGCCATTACAGGAATATCTATTAAATCAACAATATTTCCAATTGAATCAATATAATTTCTTGCATCCAAATCTCCTTCAGGTTGAATAGATTCTTGAAGAGGATTTAAATGAATAGCTAAAATATCTGCATCTAACATTTCAACAGCATCTGTAGCTAATTCTGTTTGTGGAGCTCCTATATTCCCAACAAGCAAACAATCAGGAGCCTTATCCCTTACAATATTATATGTATCTGCAAGTTCTGCATGTTCAATA
>CAYPJH010000019.1:0-16356 GCA_964411035.1 uncultured Methanobrevibacter sp.
ATTAAAATAACCATTCCTCCACGAACCCCTGTGTAGGCAGTAGTCATGAAAGAGTCACTAGCTACATTCATACCCACATGCTTCATAAAAGTGAATGAACGAAGTCCTGATGCAGCTGCTGTTGCTGCAACTTCCATAGCTACTTTTTCATTAGTTGAAAATTCAAAATAGATGTTTGCATCTTTTGCAATCATTGATAATATATTCCCTATCTCAGAGGAAGGTGTTCCAGGGTAGGTAGCTGCAACAGAAAGACCTGCCTCAATAACTCCCCTAACAGCAGCCTCATTACCTAACAGAAACTGTTTTTCTCCTTGTTTTCCTGTTACTAATTCATTTAAATTCATTATTTCTCCTCAATAAAAATATCCAATGAAAAAAATGATAAAATTAAAATTCATTGATACAAAATATTTATTATAATTGATTAATATATTATATTATAATTATTATTTATAATATTAAATAAATTATTTTATAACTATTTTTTGATTTTTAACACATGAGGTAGAAGTTATGATAAAAGTTTATGTGTCTAGATTTGATAGGAAAATCGACTCAAGACCACATGTTGAATGCTACGAAATTGAAAAAACATCTGGAATGAATGTATTAGATGCTCTTAAAGCTATTAACGAAAAATACGATGCTGACATTAGCTATAGAGAATCCTGTCGTGCAGAACAATGCGGATCTTGTGCTATTAAATTTAATGGAAATGGTGCACTTGCCTGTCAAAAAGAGATTAGAGACGGAGTTTTAATTGAACCATTGGATTTTCCTATAATAAAAGACCTGATTGTAGATAAAAGTGAAATCGAACAAAAAATTAAAGATCTTCACTTAAATATAATTCCAAAATCTTCAAAAAAATCCATTGATGAAAGCATTACACACGAAGATATAAAGGATACTAAAAAAGTTAGAAACTGTATTGAATGCCATTCCTGCCTTTCCACATGTCCTGTTGTTAAATATTTTAAAGATGAATATGCTGGACCGTATATAATGAGATATTTATCTAAATTTGATAACGATCCAAGAGATTTAGATGACAGGTTTGAAAAAAGTCTTGAAGAAGGATTATTTAAATGTACCAGCTGCGGAAAATGTAAATCAGTTTGCCCTAAAAATATAAATACATTTGGAGATGCAATAATCAAATTTAGACAAGAAGCATTCAAACAAAAGAAAGGGATACTTTCAAAACATGAAAAATTTAAAGAAAACATTAAAAATACCAATAGAAGCGTTTTAAGCGATAGAAGCTTTGTTAAAGAAATTAATGAAATTAATGCTGAAAAAGATGGAAAAGCAAAAATCGCTTTATTTACCGGCTGTATGGTAGATAAAAAAACCCCTAATGTTGGATATGCATTAATGGATGTTCTTGAAGCTAATGGAATTGAAGTGGATGTTCCGATTGATCAGGTATGCTGCGGATCTCCATTATTCAATACAGGTCAGATAGATTCCGTTCAGGAACTTGTTGATAAAAATAAAGAAGTTTTTAAAGATTATGATACTGTACTTACTGTTTGTGCAGGCTGTGGGGCAACTCTTAAAAATAAACACCCTGAATATGGTTCAAATCTAAATGTATTGGACATTAGTGAATTTTTAGTAGATAAACTTGATTATAACAAAATGAAAGAAGTAGATATTAAGGTTACATGGCATGACCCATGTCACTTATCCAGAGGTCAAAATATCAAAGATGAACCTAGAGAAATAATAGAAAAAATAAAAGGCGTTGAATTTGTTGAAATGGAATATCCTTGTCAGTGCTGTGGTTCTGGAGGAGGAATCAAATCCGCATATCCTGAAATAGCTTTAAAACTATCCAGTGAAAAAGCAAAAATGATTAAAAACACTGATGCTGAAGCCGTAATTACAATATGTCCATTTTGCCAAATAAACCTGCAAGATGGGCTTGACAATGAACATCTTGATGTTAAATCAATGAATCTCGTGGAATTATTACAAAAAGCTTACCAATAGAGGAATAAAATGGTAGATATTTCTGTTAAAGAAGACTCAACTATAGACTCACAGGAAATACAATCAACTGAAGAAGATAACAATAATCTTAAAAATAATATTTATGTAATTTTTGTTGAATGTGAAACCGCAGGAAATATTGGTTTTCTTGCAAGAACAATGGCAAATTTTGGCCTTGACAAATTAGTCTTAATCAACCCTCCAAAACTGGAAAAAGAAGCATTTTATCAGGCAATGCATGCTAAACATTTAGTTGAAAATGCAATGATATTTGATAGTTTAGATGAATTTTATAAAAATATTAAAATAGATTTTAAAGTAGCATCTACAGGCGTGGCTGGGGGAAGCTATAATCTTTCTAGAATTCCAATAAAGCCTGAGGAATTAGGTCAAAAAATAAATCCAAATGTAAATACAGCTATAATTTTTGGTCGTGAAGGTAATGGGCTTACAAATAAAGAAATTGAACAATGTGATATTGTTGTAAGTATCCCAACAGATTCCACCTATCCTATAATGAATATTTCACATGCAGCTGCAATAATTTTATATGAATTATTTAAAAATAGAAATGAATTTCCAGTTGAAGGACTTGAAGAAAGTACATCTATTGAAAAGGAATATTTGCTTAAAGATATGTCTGAAATAATAGATGCATTACCTATTCCGGAACATAAAAAGAAAACAGGATTAAAATCATTTAAAAATATTATAAATCGCGCTTTTATTACTGGGCGTGAAGCACATACTTTAAAAGGCATTTTAAGAAGATTGAAAAATGAAATAGAGGAATAAAATGACTATTCTCAGTGATAGAACAATAAAAGAATATCTTAAAAAGGGAATCATTACCATTGAACCTTTAGAAGATGAAAAGCAAATACAACCCTCTTCAGTAGATATGAGGCTTGGAAATGAATTTAAGGTTTTTAAAGTTGTTAGAAAACCATATATAGATCCAAAAGACCCTGAAGATGTTGCGTCTTACATGGAATCTACAATAGTAAACCCTGGAGAGGCATTTATTATTCATCCTAATGAATTTGCATTAGCTACTACAAATGAATATGTAAAAGTTCCAGATAATCTGGTTGCAAGAGTTGAAGGCCGTTCTTCAATGGGAAGACTTGGAGTAACAATGCATGTAACTGCAGGATTTATTGACCCTGGTTTTGAAGGCAAAATAACTTTAGAAATCTCAAATATTGGAGCAATGCCTGTAGCACTTTATCCAGGCCAAAGAGTTTGTCAAATTGTATTTGAAACTATGACAACTCCATCTGAAATACCTTATGGCCATCCAACTAGAAATAGTAAATATATGGGTCAAGTAAAACCTGAAAGTAGTAGAATTAAACAAGATTATGAATTAAAGAAGGAATAGATTATGAATCATGACAAAATGACAAATATCAGTGCTAAAAGAGGCTTTCTTTGGCCATCTTTTGAAATTTACTCAGGAGTATCCGGATTCACAGATTACGGTCCTCTTGGAGCTAGTTTGAAAAATAATATAATGCAAAAATGGAGAAAACAATATGTTTCAGGTGAAGGGTTCTATGAAATTGAAGGACCTACTGTAATGCCAAAAGAAGTTTTAAAAGCTTCAGGACATGTTGATAACTTTACAGATCCTATGACCAAATGTGAAGAATGCGGTGAAGTTTATAGAGCGGACCATATTATTGAAGATGCCATTGGTCAGGATGTAGAAAGTTTGGAAAATGAAGAACTTGATGAAATTATCAAAGAGAATAATATTGTATGTCCTGAATGTGGAGGAAAACTAGCTAATATCTGGAATTATAATCTAATGTTTAAAACTATGATTGGAGCTAAAGGCGATAAAACAGGTTATATGAGACCTGAAACCGCACAAGGAATATTTATACTATTTAAAAGATTGGAAAGATTTTTTAGAGGAAAACTTCCATTTGGAGTAGTTCAGCTCGGAAAAGCATACAGAAATGAAATTTCACCAAGACAAGGAGTTATACGTCTTAGAGAATTTACACAAGCTGAAGCAGAAATATTCATGAATCCTGAAGATAAGACAACCCCTAAATTTAAACAAATTGAAGATGAAATATTATATCTTCATTCACAGGAAGTTCAGGAAAATAATAAGGATGCTCTTAAAATAACTGCAAAGGAAGCTCTTGATAAAAAAATTGTAGCTAATGAAATGCTTGTATATCAGCTTTATTTAGCTAAGAAATTCTTAAATGAAATCGGAATTCCTGATGAAGTTTTAAGGTTTAGACAACATTTACCTGGTGAAATGGCTCACTATGCTCTTGATTGTTGGGATGTTGAATGTTTAACTGACAAATATGGTTGGGTTGAAATAATTGGAATAGCAGACAGGGGAAATTACGATTTAACATCACATACTCAATTTAGTAATGATGATTTAAATGTATTTATAGAATATGATGAACCTAAAAAAATTAAAAAAACAGTTGTAAAACCTAATCACTCAAAATTTGGACCAGTATTTAAAGGAGACTCACCTAAAATTAAATTAGCTATAGAACAGGCAAATCCTGAAGATATTATTAAAAGTCTTGAAGAAAATGGAAAATACATTGTTGAATTAGATGCAACTTATGAGATAGATAAAGAACTTTTAACAATAGAAGAAGTTGAAGAAGAAATTTCCGGTGAAAAGATTATTCCTCATGTAATTGAACCGTCATTTGGAATTGATAGAATAGTTTATGCTACTTTATTGCATTCTTTCCATGACGGAGATAAAAAATACTTTAAATTTGCAAATGATGTTGCACCTGTTCAGGTTGGAGTCTACCCCTTAATGAATAAACCAGAACTTGTAGAAATTTCAGAAAATATTACCAACAATCTTAGAATGAAAGGTTATACAGTAGAACATGAAGTAACTGGAACTATTGGTAAAAGATATGCAAGGGCTGATGAAATTGGTATTCCTTTAGCTATTACTGTTGATTTTGATACTTTGGAAGATGATAAAGTGACAATAAGAAATAGGGATAGTGAAAAACAAGAAAGAATACCTGTTAATGAAATTGATTCCTATTTAGAACAATATTATAAGTAAAATGGTTAAATAGATAGAAACAATCTATCTGCCCATTTTAAACCTTTTTTTGAATTGGACAATAAAATTCTATTTTGATCATAAGCTCCATTCTTTTTATAAAATCCCAGTATCATCAAATTATTATTAATTATTACTAGGAAGTTAAAATCTTTTTCAAACTCTTTAACAGCAATGTTCGGTAAATTCAAATCAATATTTTTTGTAACATCATCAAAAATATCATAAGATATTTTTAACTCCGCTTTTTTACCTGTTTGAGTGAAATCTTCTATTGCTTGAGTCAATTCTGAAAAACTTACTGGAAGAATTGCTTTAATTTCATCTGAATTTTTTATTGCTTCTACAATGATTTCCTTTACTTTGTGAACATCAAATTCACATGATTCTATTAATTGGCTATTTTTAATCATATGCAAATCATATATGGATTCAACTGGAAGCATTCTAACTTTGTGATTTTCAAATATATTATAGAACTCTTTTAAAATATGTATTGTTTTATTAAATTCCCTAAGATTTTTAAGATACAATCTCATTACATTAGACAAAAAATATCTATTTTCTTCTCTCGTTACATAAAATTCCACTTCTAAAATCCTCATGTTAGTTGAAATAGCACTATAAGTTAATTTTGTATCTTCCTTTATTTCTTTCATAGTTTTATCCCCTTCATATAAACTGAAAAGTATTAACATTCTTATAAAAGAGTTTGTTACATGTTTTAACTCCCATGAGATTTTTTCATAGCATTTATGTAGATCTTTATTAGCTTTTATCACAAAATCACCGCTGTAATATTTCTAACTATACTTATTGTTAGAAAAAAATATAAAAAATGTTGAACTGCAAAATTGTGTAAAATCACATAAGTTATACAATATAAAATACAAATAAAAATACATAAACAAGAAAGGTAATCAGAATGATAGACACACATATACATGGCGATGCAAGAAGTAGTGAAGATTTTGAAAAAATGTACTTATCTGGAATAGACGTTGCAATAACATGTAGCTTTTACCCATACAAACTATTTAATGAAACGGTTCTTTTAAATCATTTGGAGAAAATTCTTAACTATGACACGCTAAGAGCTAAAAAATATGGGCTTGATTTAAAAGTAGCTTTAGGAATACATCCAACAAATACTAATATAAAACCCGATTTAATATATGAAAATTTATATAGGTGGATAGAAAATAAGGATATAGTAGCTATCGGTGAAATAGGCCTTGAAAACTTGACTAAAAACGAAATAGAAATATTTAAAAAACAATTGGAAATTGGTGATGAAACAAAAACCAAAGTAATTGTCCACACCCCCCGTAAACAAAAAGACAAAGTTTTAAATGTTATAAATGAAATAATTCCCCAACATATTGATGAAAAGCTAGTTGTAATTGATCATATTAACTTAAATGTTATAAAAGATGTTATTGATAAAGATTATACTATAGGACTTACAGTACAACCTCAAAAAATGGAAAAAGAAGAAGCTATATCAATACTATCAGAATACGGTTTTGACAGATTTCTATTAAATAGCGATATAAGCAACATGCCATCAAATCCCCTTTCTGTAGTGGAAACTATAAGAGAACTAAAAAAACAGGGATTTGAAGATAAAAAAATAGAAAAAGTTGCATATAAAAATGCTAAAAACTTTTTTAAAATATAATCTATTTTTTAATTAGGCTAATATTATCTGGAGCAAGAATAACCAAGTTTTTAGTACTTGTGTGTGCGAGCAATAAAGCTTCAGCACCGAAATTGCTCCTCATATAATTAATTTTATCTGCAGCTAATTTATAATTTGCAGGACTTTCCCTTTCAAGAAAAGATAAATCAATAATAACAGGATTCTTTTCTTCAATTATTTGATCAATTACATAATTAATATCATCAATTGTTTTTGGCTTAATTAACATTATTTCAAAATCAGAATTGTCGTAATAAACTTCATCTGGATAAATAGTAACATCTTCATCATAATAAGATGATGATCTGCCTTCAGGAGCAAGATTATTATGTACTTTTTCTTCTTTTTCTTCAAAACCTAAACTTCTTCTAATAGCATTCATAAAACTCATTTTAATCCCTCTCTAAATGATTAAATATAGCATCTAATAATTTGGAAGCACCATTATTATATACATCTTGAGCAGGTAAATTATAGGTGTTTTCAAAGTATTCTTCATCAAGATCTTCTAACTCAGAATTTCTAAGATTAATAGATAAACCTACAACTTTAGTAGGTTCAACAGCTTCAATTGCAGTAATTTCCTCAGTAATTCCCCTAGGCTCCCTATAAGGATGGTTTGGCCTATGAGCAACAATAACTGCATCAGGAGCAGCACCAATTAAAATAGAAGCAGACAACCCTCTTGGATGAGGATTTCCTTTTTCAGTTAAACTAGATTGTCCTTCGATGAAAATAATATCTGGTTTTTTTGTATCTTCAACATACTTAATTGCACTTAAGATAGCTGCAGGAACATCCATTACAGATAAACTTCCTGCTCTGAAATTAAAATCAGTAGGTTCTTCCAATCCCATTTCATCAGTGGAAATTATAGCTGCTTTTAAACCTCTTTTAGAAGATTCAACACCTAATGCTTTAGTAGTAGTTCTTTTCCCACATTCCTGTGAAGTTCCACCAACGAAAACGATTGGAGCTTTAGGTTTATAAGAAATTTTAGGTAATACTTCGCAAGATTTCTCAGGAGCAACACCTGCAAATTCACGAACAACATCTAATCTTGGACTTATTTCTTTAATTTGAACATTTTTAGATTCAGCAAATTTCTTTAAAGAAGGATTATTATCAAGTGAAAGAGATCTAAATGACACGACAACATTCAAACCTGCATCAATAGCTTGAACTGCATATTTAAGTGCAGCGCCTTCTGCACCAATAGGTATCATAATAGCAATTGATTTAGGTTGGCTATTTTCTAAACATTCCTCAAGACTGGATGACACTTTATGGCCACAAAATGGTCTTTCTTGTTTTTTTTCATCATCATCTATGAACCCTACTGTTTCAACACCCTTGAGATTAGAGAATTTTTCTCCCCCACCTCCACATCCAACTACAATAAATGGATTTAAATCTTGAAGGTCTTTAACTGATTTTACTGAATACAAAACTATCACACCTTATTTAAATAATATAATAATCAACTTATAAAATATAGAATAAAACATAATTTTATTTGATTATATTTATTAATTTTAATTTATTTAAATATGGTGATTTATATAAATTATTAATAATACCTAACATTATAATAATACCTAATTATTAATATTAATTAATTAATGGAGAGTGAAAAAATGAATGAACTTAATTCAATGGTAATAAACTGCCCTGCATGTGGTGGAAAAAATAAAGCAAAATCAATAATGAGAGAAATAGAAATACCTCATTTTGGAAATGTTTTAGAAACTAATATACAATGCGAGTCATGTGGTTTTAAACATAATGATATTATAAGTCTCGAACAACATGATCCTGCAAAATATACAATTAAAATAAATAAAAACAACTTGTCTGTAAGAGTTGTAAGATCCCAATCAGCTACAGTAACTATACCTGAGATTGGTGTGAAAGTAGAGCCTGGCCCAAAATCTGAAGGTTTTGTAACAAATGTAGAGGGAATAATTGCAAGGTTCCATGATGCAACAAAAAAAGCACTGAATTTATTTTCCGATACTGAATCCCAAAAAAATGCAAAAATTGTTTTAGAAAAATTAAACAAACTTATTAGTGGTGAAGAGGAAGCTACTTTAATAATTCATGACCCCTTCGGTCAAAGTAAAATCGTCCATGATAATGTAAAAATAGAAGAAATTTCTGAAGATGAAATGAAAGATTTAAAAACCGGTTTTACAGTAATAGAAGATTAATAAGAGGATTATTCCTCTACTTCTTCTTGAGCAATTAAATCAATAGTAAATTCATCTTCTTCAAGCACATCTTTTAATTTTAAAGTCTTTTTAACATCCATTGCTAAAGCATTACAATCAGCTTTAATTGCTTCTAAGTGTAGTAAAATTCTTTCTTTTTCTTGATTAATTCTTTCGATATTAGTATATGGATAAGTTGATTCTTTTAACATTTCATATTCAATAGTAGTATATGGATATTCATTTAATTGTTTACATACATTTTTAAGAACTTCACCTAAAAATTTATTCATCTCGACTTTTACTCTTTCTCTTATCATCTTATCATCGTCAAGATGTTGTTTCATTAAACGAACAACTTCTGCTTTTGCAAAAGGTAATTTTTCATCTTCTTCTTCATTAGTTTCATCGATTATAATATCTTCATTTTCTTCAATTGTACTTTCTTGTACTTCAAAATCTGCCATATATTTTCACCTTATGAAAAATTGAAATAATAAGAAAAAATGTTGTTTACATCCTTATTATAATATAATATTTAGTTAAAGTTCTATATAAAAGTATCCAAATTATTGCAAAAACCATCAATAGTTTTTATAGTAAATACAACAAGTATTAAAATTATTAGTCAAATTTTTAATAATTTTCATAGTTGAAAAAAAAGAAAAAAATGTAGCTTAAAGCTACTTTGTCATTAATTTTTTTTGAAATAATTGAAGCCGAATGAAAGTAAAACAGTTAATGCCACAACCAATACTGCAATAGAAGAACCTGTTTTTTCAAGATTTTCTACATAGTTATAAGCCTGTGCAATTTTTATTGGATTATTAGATGGATAAAAATCACCATATTTTAATTTATCAATAGCTTGTTTAACAAATACAGTTACTTCAGCAATATCATTAAAAGGATTATAATCATATTCTTCACAGGTAACAGATACTTTATTTACAGCAAATCCTGCTTTATTTGCAATTGCTTTAAATGTTAATGTAGCAGATTGACCGCAATCTAATTCATCAAGCATCCATTTACTGCCATCACTACTGAAATTTCCTTTACTTGCATTAAATGACATGAAACTCATTCCTTCATCTAAAAAATCAAATAATGAAATGTTGTGTGCTGTATTCGGACCATGATTTATTACATTTATCATATAATCAATTAATTCATCAGTAAAATATTCAATTTTAGATGAAGTTTTTATTACCTCCAAATCTGCCGCTGGCCTAATAGTGATAAATTCTGAATCATCATTATTGTCTAAATTAATTTCTAACTCATTACCAGATACTGAAGCAAAATTATTAACTATACCTGTTTTATTAACTACACAAATTAGCTCTAATGATTTTGTTTCGCCTGCATTTAAACTTCCAATATTCCAAACACCATTATTAAAATCAGCTGTTTGTTTAGGATCAATCCAAATTAAACCTTCAGGAATTGTGTTAAATACTTTAACGCCTGTTGCTGTATCAGGACCATTGTTTGAAACTATGATTGTCCACAATACTTTTTCTTTATAATCTGGATTTGAGTTATTTGCAAAGATATCAATAGCTAAATCAATAGTCTTATTAACAAAAATATATTCGGAAGCATTATTATTGGATGTGTTGTAGTCATATTCATTAGCAGAAACAGATACATTATTTATAAATAATCCAGTTTTATTAACCTTACAGTAAATATCTAAAAATTCGCTGGTAAATGGTGCAATAAAGTTTATTTTCCATATTCCTTTGTTTACATCATAATTTCCCTTACTTAAAGTGCTTCTAATATATGTTAAACCATTAGGAAGCATATCAGACACTACAACTTCACTGGCACCATCCGGACCGTTGTTTTTAACTTCAATAATCCAATGAACAGTATCCTGAAAGATTGGGTTTTTATTATCTACAGTTTTTATAACTTCAAGATCGCTTGCAGAATCTACATGAACTAATACAGAATCATTATTATTTGCATTATCCGGATCATATTCATTACATGTAACATTAACTACATTAACGAAGTCTCCTGTTTTATTTACTATGCAGTAAATAATCAGTTCCCTGGATTCACCTTTATTTAAACTACCTATATCCCAGATATTGCCATTAAAGTCAGCACCACCATTATGGCTTAAAACAGCTAATCCTTTAGGTATAGATTCAGTTAAAACAACTCCTGTTGCTGTATCAGGACCATTATTTATAACTGTAATTGTCCATTTGATATTATCCAAATATTTTGGGTTGGAATTATTGACTGCCTTAATTACTTCCAAATCTGCTGTTTTTAAAATATCAATGAATTCTGAAGCATTATTATTGGTCATATTCCAATCATATTCCCTGCAGGTTATGGATACATTGTTAATTAATCTTCCGGTTTTATTAACTCTGCATGAAATTGTTAATGTTTTTGTTTCACCTTTATTTAGATTATTTAAAGACCAGACTCCAGTTATATGATCATAGCTTCCATCACCATCATCACTAATCCAGATAAGACCTTCTGGAAAAATATCATGAACTTTAACTTCAGTTGCACCATCCGGACCGTTGTTTGTAGCTGAAATAGTCCATGATATAACATCATCAAAGTTTGGATTTTTTTGACTAACTGTTTGACTAATAGCTACATCAGCAGAATTTTCCACAACAATAGAATCAAAATCATGATTATTTGATGAATTATAATCATATTCAGTTGCAGATACATTAACATTGTTAACTATTATGCCTGTTTTATTTATCTGAGTAATAATAAGCAGGGTTATTGTTTCATGAATATCCAATTCGGATAAAGATAAAACTCCTGTATTGGGATCATATTTTCCACCACTATTATCACTAATCCAAATAAGTCCATCTGGAAGCATGTCTTTGATTAAAATACTTGTTGCTTTATTTGGACCATTATTTCTAATGGTTAAGTTCCAAAGAATATAATCTTTATAATTATACTGTGAATCCTGATTCTTTTTAGTAATTTTAACATCTGCTTTAGGAAGTACGGTAAATGTTGTTTTATTGAAAATTTCTTTATAATAGTTATCTTCAAAGTGAGTTGCTGAAACTTCATATTTACCAACTTTAAGATTTCTAAGTACTGTTTTAACTTCACCGAAAACATTAGAGTACATTGTATCGTTATATACAACAGTTCCGTCCTGATGAGTTACAGTCAACAAAATTTTAGTGTTAAATTCCCTATCATCCTGATATAATTCTCCAGAAGGTGTTGCTCCAATTACTGGGTTGACACCATCGATTATTAAAGTTTGAGTTAATGCATTATTATAAATAGCATTGGAAACAGCTATATTAGATGCATTAGCAATGTTATTTCCTCCATAAATTACTGATTCGATTTCTACACTATCTCCATATAAAACAGGACTAGTAGGTGCATATACTGGTAATTTATAAACCCATGCCTGATTTTCAAACATTTCATTGTTGTTAAGTACTGTTCTTGTTGCAAATTTATCAATATATACTGCACTACCATTTCTTGCAGTGTTATATTTAAAAGAATTTGAACTGATTTCAGCTTCAGAACTATTAATATAAATAGCTCCACCTAAACCATCATTTAACTTTTTAGCATCGGGAATTGCTTCATTATGATTAAATTTATTATTCTGAATCACCACAGAATTAGCATGAATATAAAGTGCTCCGCCATTTATATTAGCTATATTCCTATTAAAAACTGAATTATGAATATCAGTTGATGATGACTCGATAAAAATTGCTCCACCATTTTGACTTGCATAATTATTTTCCAAAATGCAATTAGTAAAAATTATATTTTCACCTCTTAAATAACATGCTCCGCCAATTGGTGCGACATTACCTCTAAATTCAGAATCTTTAATATGTAAATTCATTGTTGGAGTATACATAATACAACTTAAAGCTCCGCCATATGTAAGTAGAGCAGTATTATTTTCAAAAATACAATTTTCAACATTTCCAGAAGAGTGATAATTTAATGCACCTCCGAAATCTGCTTTGTTACCTACAAAAATACAATCAACATAACTAACACCTTCTCTTAAACAACCTGCACCTCCATGTGATTCATATCCGTCAACAGTAGAAATTGCAGAGTTATTTATGAATGAACAGTTTACACATTTTGAATTAGTGTAAGTTGATGTTTTTCCAAGTTGAACTGCTCCTCCAAAAACATTTTCCGGAGATCTATTTTTATTATAGACCCTATTTGAATTGAAAACACAATTTATTACTTCTGTATTATTTCCATAAAGTCCGGCAGCTCCTGCAGCCAGATTAGCAGAATTATCATAAAAATTACAATTGACAATTTTCAGATTATTCCCACCAATAGCTGATGGATCCATATCATAATCCGTGTATATTGCACCACCACCTTCAGCTTCATTATATTTAAATGTACAGTCCCTAATTTCAATATCATGACCAACAATTAAAATTGCTCCTCCATGGTGCAGTTTACCGTTTCTAAATTCACAATTTTTAATTAACACATTTACACCCTTTTCCTGAATACAAAGTATTCCGGACAATCCTTTAGCATCTAAAACTGGAGTCATTCCTTCTTTTCCAACAATGCTAACAGATTTATTAAGAAATATCATATTGCCTGTACTAACATACAAAGGCTTATCTAAAACTATCGTATCACCATCTTGTGCATCAAATATTATTGCATTTTGAATATCATCAAACGTATTTCCCATTGGCGTTATTTCACTATTTTTATTATAATTTAATTCAACATTTTCTAAATTGCTTGGCATTACATCATCTGTTGAGTTAATTTCCATTGCCCTACACTCTACAGTCTGAAACATGAAAATCAATGATATGACAAACGCCAGAAAGATCAAATGTTTACTATCTTTAGATTTTAACATTTTAATAACTCCCTGAGGACGTTTATTTCTCTAAATTAATTAACGTGAGTTATTAAATAGCTATTAATCTTTTTATTTACCTAATTTTTATTTAAAATACTAAATCATCCCTAAATTTAGGAATTATACATGACATTAAAACAAAAATAAAATTATCATTTAATTTTGTTACACAATGAAATTTCTGTAAAATCAAAGCCCTAACATCATATATCCTAACTAATTTCGAGTTTATCCAATATTTTTAAACACAAAATAATTGATTAAATAAAAGATAACATCATTAAATCCTCCAAATTTCTATTAATCCAATCATATATTTAAATATGGCGATATAATAACTTTAAAATTGATTTTAGCTTGTAAAATTATATTTAAATAAAAATTTTTTTATTTGCAAAAATAAAATAAATCAAAAGCAATAAATTAATAATTATGAAAAAATTTATACTATCCGTTTTAATAGCTATTTTACTTTTAAATATAGTGATAGCTGATGTATCTGCTACAACCGTATTTTTAACATCGGACAATATTGTTGATGAAGATACTGATAAATCCATTTTATATTCAATCAAAAGCTATATTGAAGACTTAAGTAATGGCAATATCAAAGTGGTAGTTGATCCTCAAGCCCCATCACCCGGTGAAGGAACACGCGCTATTTTAGCTGATGAAGATGTTCGTATAGTTATGAGCGCCTGTTGTGCTGGAAACTTTGGCATACTTGCCAAATATGCTGCCGGTTCTGATAATCAGGTAATATTCGTAAATACAGGGGATTTTGATTTAGATAGTGAAAATAATTTAAGAAGAGCATGGGATGATAACTACTCCAATTCCACATTTGCAGGATATAATGACCCTGGAAAATTCTTAAATGAATCAGGCATTACATATATCCAGCCTGTTAAAAAATTCAGTGAAGAGTTCCCTGATGGAATTTTAAATGAAAAAGATGATGAAGTCTGCAAATATATTGCCCAAGAGATAATTGAAAGTATAAATAACTATAACAGTTCTCAATCAAAAACTGTGGATAATAGCTTATTGGTTTCCCATAAACTTCCAGTATATGAATTATCAAAAGGAAGTTCAAAATTATATGCAAGTATGCTGGATAATACTGAAGATATTTCATTTAATGGATATACTGCTCCCCAATTATTATATTTGACTAGTTCATATCTCAATGGAAATGGTTTGGAATCTCCGGATAACTTTGAAGAACCTTCATCCCCTTTAAAAGTTTCATTATTCGCAAAAGAATCATATAATATTTATGATTATATGAAAATGGGAGGAATAGTGAAAAATTACATGGATGAACACCATCAGGCCCCTAATTATATTGAATATGATGGAGCATATATCAGCTATTATGATCTATTATACAATTTCGCCAAGATAACTAAAAATCATACAGACATGAGAAATATGGACTTTGAACAATCCTATACTTTTGAAAAGGTAAATGATTCAGTTCTCATAGCATTATTACCGTTTTTATTAATAGGCATAGTTATTTTAATTATTGTTATACTTATTAGAAAAATCAATAAAAGGCGAAGATACAGAAGATAGGCTATTTCTAAATAATGAATAAACAATTTAATCCATATGTTTATTCATTCTAACTTTTTAAACATAATCCGACAATATTCTAATTTTTAGTAAACCTTAATAAAATTAAATATTATTTTAATAATTGATTAAACAACAGTTGCATTGACAACATTTATATATTAGTATTTATATAAGTTTAAACTGTAAATTTACTCTAAATTTATGCAAAAATAACAAAATATTGTGATTTTTATGAATAATAAAAATAATAATATTCCATTAACCTCTTGTTTTTCGATTATAAAGCAAAACCACTTCATATTTTTGAATAAAATCTTAGAAAAAGAAGAAGTAACTGCCGGACAAACTGCATTTTTAATATATATTTTATATAATGAAAAATCATGCCAAGAAGACATAGCAAAATACTATAAAATGGATAAAGGAGCAGTTGCGAGAGGAGTTAGAAAATTAGAAGATTTAAATATGATTTCTAAAGAAATTGATGAAAATAATCGAAGAAAATGTCGCTTAACTTTAACCGAGAAAGGACATAAAATAGCTAAAAAACTAATCAAAATTCAGGAACAATGGGAAAATGATATTTGCTCAGATATTGATATTTCAAAAGAAAAATTGAAAGAAATAATCTGGCAAATTACAATAAACACTATTAAAATTAACAAAAAAATGGAGGATTAAAATGGGTGTAACCACTGAAAAAAAGAAAGACCATAATATTAAAATTATAACCGGAGAACCGAAGAAAGCTATTAGAAAATTAGCATTACCAATGATTCTTTCAATGTTTCTAATTATGGTATATAACCTTGCAGACAGTATATGGGTATCTGGGCTTGGTGCAGATGCATTAGCTGCAATCGGATTTATC
>CAYPJH010000020.1:0-3228 GCA_964411035.1 uncultured Methanobrevibacter sp.
CTGGGTTTAGACCGTCGTGAGACAGGTTGGTTGCTATCTAATGGAAGTGTTAGTAGTCTGAGGGGAAGGTGGCTCCAGTACGAGAGGAACGAGTTGTCGGTGCCTCTGGTCGACCGGTTGTTCGATAGGGCATTGCCGGGCAGCTACGCACTATGATGATAAAGGCTGAAAGCATCTTAAGCCTGAGGTATTCCCTGAAAATAGACTACTTTTGTTTTAGGGTATGAGTAGAAGACTTGTTTGATGGGGTAGGGATGTGAGCTTCGAGGATTTTTAATTTTCCGAGTTGTTTAGTCCGCTACTTCCAATAACCCGCTAGCAGAATTTTACTTAATATTTTGTATTTATATTATTATTTTTTTACTATTTTATTTTTATTCGGGTATTTTTGGTTAGGTGTAATCAGTTGTTGGGTGAAAGTGTTTCGTGTAATTTTTTTTGTGTAGTTTTTTTTTCATTTTTTTTTCATGTTCATATGTGTGTATAGGAATTTTGTTGGGTTTTGCGGTCATAGCATGAGGGTTATACCTGGTCTCGTTTCGATCCCAGTAGTGAAGTCTTTTTGTGTTTTGTATTGTGTACTATGGTTTTTTCTATGGGAATTTCATTTCGCTGCAAGCCCATATTCTCTTTACATACTTATCATACTTATTATTATCCTACTATCTTATTATTTTTCTAGTTTATTTTCTTTAAAATTTTTAATCTTTAAAAGTTACTTATTTACATTATTACATCTATATGTTATTACTTCTTTTTGTCATTTTCTCATATTTTTTGTTAATTAGTATAGATCTAATTTTTTTAGTAAAATTATTTCAGTTGAATCACAATATTAATGGAGTTCGGAGTCTCAAATGAAAATTTTTATTTTTACTTTTTTTGGATTTCATTTTAAGTTATTGCAATAATTTTATACAAAAATTATATTAATTTTAAAGAATAATATTAATTTGTCTGTTATTTTAATTTAGACATTTCTGACTAAACAGATCACTTCTGTCTTAAGCATTAAATTATCATTTTTAATGCTTTTGACACTTTAATTTTATCCTATTAATTTAAATATGATAAGTTTGATATTACTATTACTAAAATAGGTAGGTGATTAAATATGGCACATGGTCACGGGGGTCAAATGACTCCAGAACAACAAAAACAAATGATAGAACAAGAGATTAAAATTTCTAAACATTTAGGAAAAATCAAATATAAAATTGCTGTAATGAGTGGAAAAGGTGGAGTTGGAAAATCTACAATTGCAGCTAATCTTGCTGAGGCATTTCAAAATAAAGGTTTTAAAACTGGTATTTTAGATGCTGATATTCATGGACCTAATATTCCTAAAATGCTTGGTGTTGAAGGGTATTTTATAAGCATTGATGATGAAGGATTAATGGTTCCTGTTGAATCAGAATCTGGAATTGAAGTAATGTCTATGGCATTTTTACTTGATGATAAAGAAACTCCAATTATATGGAGAGGACCTCAAAAAACAGGTACAATAAAACAATTAATAGCTGATGTAAATTGGGGAAATCTTGATGTTTTAATTATTGATAATCCTCCGGGTACTGGAGATGAACCTTTAACAGTTCTTCAAACTATTCCTAATATTGATGGAGTGGTTATGGTAACTACACCAAACGATGTATCTCAGGATGATGTTATAAAATGCGTTAACATGGTTAAAATGTTAAATATTGAAAACATTGGTCTTGTTGAAAACATGGCATATTTCAGATGTCCGCATTGTTCTGAACCTATTAAGATGTTTGGTGAAAATCAGGGTGTTGAATTTGCTAAGGAATTGGGCATTAAATTTTTAGGTGATGTACCATTAACACCACGTGTAGCAGATTCAGCAAATCTTGGAAAATCTATTGTTAGTTTAAATGCTGATTCTGAAATAGGTGAAAAGTTCATATCTATTTCTGATGAAGTTGAAAAAGAATTTTTTAATGATTAAACTAAAAATTTAAATTAACAATGTAACTAACTGTTGCAATATTAATTAATAATCCTAAAAAATTAGGATTTTCTTTTATTTTTTCAAATTCATCTATTTTCACGGTTTCTGGAATTTTATCTTTTTCCATGTCATTTAATTTAAAGTATTCAAGTCCTTTTTTTAGTTCTATTTTGTCTGTAAAAACAGGTACTATAAATTCTCCATCATTTCCATATGGAATTTTAACAATTTTTTCAGATTCTTTAACTGTAATTAATGTGTTTTCTTTTAGTAAATTTTGAATTTCTTTATTGACTTTATCAATAGCTTCCTGATTGTTATTCTCTGCATGTAAATATGCAAGTTGGATTAATTCATTAATGTTTTTCATTATTTTAGATTTTTATTTTAATTGGTATAAAAAGTTTTATTTTACTGAAAGCACATGTATATTTCGATTCTATTTATAAAGTTATAAATTAAAAAAATTATTGTTCTTCTATTTTACTAGCAGGATATGTAGATGCATTACTTGATATTATTTTTTTTATTTTTGTAGTCTTTTAATTTTATAACTTTTTATCATTATTTACATGTTTGTTATTGAAACTATTAATTTAATTTATTGTAAAATCATTTAAAATTAGAGATAATTTTATCCGATTTTTACTAATATTAAACCTTTTTATAATATTTTAACAAATATATTTAATAAAGGAGGTAGGACCTATGTTTTATAGTACCATTATGAAAATTGATTCAATTGATAGATTAAGAGATATTAGAGATGCTTTATTAGTAGAACAAGGTATTAATCCAACTCGTCAAGGGGAACAAGCAATAAAAGTTGTTGTTGATAGGATTGATGAGATTCAAGCTACATTAGATAAATCCGCATTCCGTCAATAGGTTGAATTTAAATGATAAGAATTATGAGTAATAGAAGAAGAATTCTTCGAAGAAAGACATATAAATCCCCCCATTCAAGACATATTAAAAATTTAATGTCCGGGGCTCATTATAAAAAATATAATAAGCCTCATGATAAGCCTGATTTCAAATTTAAAAAGAAACCGGTTAGGCGAGTTAACAACGGATATAAAATGTCATATAGATACAAATATTATAATCAAAACAATATTGTTGAAGATGAAGATATTGAATTAGAAGAGTCTTAAACTCTTACTAATTTTATATTGAATATTTTTAATTACTTTTATAATAGTTTATACATATAGTATCATATGAATTTAAATTTTAATGATAATCAAAAAGAT
>CAYPJH010000021.1:0-5241 GCA_964411035.1 uncultured Methanobrevibacter sp.
AATACTATTTGAAAAAGGAATTAAAACCAGAAGAAACGGTGATGATATTTTCGTCAATGATAAAAAACTTAGTATTTCAATAGCTACAGCCAGTTTAAGTAGTATGAAGATTCATTTTGCTTTTAATCTTGAAGATAAAGGTACTCCTGATGATGTTGACACTATTGGTTTATTTGATATTGAAGTAGATGGTAAAAATGTTTTTAATAATGATAATTTAATGGATTTAATAAATCAGACTGTTAACAGATTTATTTTGGAGTTAGACACTATTGAAAATGATATTTCTAAAACTAATTTATTATAAGGAGGAGATTATTTGAAAATTTTAATTAATGGTATACAATCTAATTTAAGATTTTCCTCAGCGCATATTATTCCAGGCCATTCAACTTGTGGCCATATTCATGGACATTCATATTTTGTGGATGTTGAAATTGAGGGAGCCCGCGACGGTAAATTTGAATTTGTAGTTGACTTTAAAGATGTTAAAACATATACAAAAGATATCTGTGATAAATTAGATCATAGATTACTGATACCTGTTCAAAACGAGTTAATAGATTTTAAGGATTTCAGTAAAGAGTCAGATTCTATTGATGAACTGGAAAAAAGGAAAACAGTTTCATTTAAGGTTGATGGTAAAGGTTATAGTGTTCCGGCTGATGATTGTGTATTTTTAGATTTGCCTTATACTTCAGCTGAAGAGTTATCTAAATATTTTGCCATTGAACTAGCTTGTGAACTATCTAAAAACTATGATAATTTGGTTTCTTTGTCTGTTTGTGTAAATGAAGGAATTGGACAGGGAGCAATGTACACTAAAGAGTTTGTGGAATAAATGAAAGCCCCGGTTATTGAAATATTTTCAAGTTTTCAAGGTGAAGGTCCATTTGTTGGTCAAAGACAAATTTTTGTTCGCTTTGCAGGATGCAATTTGGATTGTAGCTATTGCGATACAAATAAAAGCAAATCTAAAAATTCAGGTAAGTTAATGACAACAGAAGAGGTCATTAATGAAATCAATAATCTTATAACTCCTGATTGTAAGGTTGTTTCATTTACTGGTGGAGAGCCAAGTCTATATCCGGACTTCATATCTGAAGTTTCTTCCAATATTGAGTTGGATGTTCTTTTAGAAACTAATGGTACTTTGCCTTTCAATATTGATAAGATAAAAAACTTGAACATTGTTTCATTAGATATTAAATTACCTGAACATTTTAATGGCAGTTATAATGATCGTATTTTAGATGGCGAAATTAAATCACTAAATTTATTAATGTCTAAGTCTATAATGGTATATTGTAAAATCGTCACATTGCCAACAACAAAAACAAGTACGATTAAAGAGGTAATAGAAAAACTTTCTGAAAGTATAGTAAATAAAAACAAACTTAAAATAGATATACAACCGTCTAGTCCCATTGAGGACTGGAAAAACAACACTTGGAAATTATTTGAATTTTCTGAGATTGCCGGTGAATATTTTGAAGTTTCTGTCATTCCACAAATCCACACAATACTGGATATAGAATAAATGTTTTTATTTATTGTTTTTTTTGATTAGACTGTGACAATACACTTATGAGGTGTAACAATGAAAGATAAAACAGCAATTAATGTAAGAAAATCTAGAAATAGAGGATCAATCGAACAAAGAACTAAAGCTCCAGATAAAGATGGAGATATCATGGGAATTGCTAGTAAAGATGTACTATCCATACCTCCAAGTAAAAGTATTAAGGACACAGCTAAAATTATGATGGAACATAAATTTAGGAGATTACCAATTACAGACCCTGGTTCTGGTAATGTTTTAGGTATTGTAACTGTAATGGATATTATGAATTTCTTAGGTGGGGGAGACAAATTCAACATAATAGAAAATAAGTATGAAGATAACTTCTTAGCAGCTATTAATGTTCCAGTAAAAGAAATAATGGCAACAAATGTTATAACTTTATCCAATAAGTCTTCTATCAATGAAACTATCAAAACAATGTTAGAACATCAGATAGGAGCTATTCCAATCATTGATAATAATAAAAAACTTGTAGGAATTATTACAGAAAGAGACATTGCGTTATCAATGGAGGAAGTTTTAACTGAAGAAGAAGTACAGGACTATATGAGTACAAAAGTATTCACAACAACTCCAGGAACACCAGTTGAAAGCGCATGTAAAATCATGGTAAGAAACAGGCTTAGAAGAATTCCTATTGTTGGAGGAGAAGCAGATATTTCTAAAGCTACTAAAAAACTTTTAGGAATCGTCACATCAACAGACATTATACGTTTTTTAAATAATAAAAATTTATTCGATAACTTAAAAGACAATTCAGCAAATGATGTTTTAGATACTAAACTTTCAGAGTTCATGGTTTCAGATTTAATCACCGTTTCACCAACAGAAAAATTAGGAGAATTATGTTCAATTTTCGCTGAAAAAAACATTGGTGGGGCTCCAGTTGTAAAAAACGGGGAAATTATTGGAATCATAACTGAAAGAGATGTTATTCAAGCAATAAAAAAATTTTAATCAGCTTTCAAGTAGGTGGTGGAGGTTTATGAAAATCAAAAATTTAATGACTGAAGATTTAATAACCATTGATAAAGATCAAAATTTAACTGATGCAATAAAACTAATGCATAAACACAAAATCTCACGATTGCCTGTTTTAAACACGAATCAGGAACATCGTAAAGAGCTAGTGGGAATAATATCTGAAAGGGATATAGCAGATAAAATAGGTTCTGCAAAATTCGAGAAAAAACCAATATCCAGAATACGCGTCTCTTCAGTAATGATAAAAGAGGTTGTTACAGTTTTGGAAGATATGGATTTAGTTGATGTTGCTAAATTAATGTTTGATAATAAAATCGGTTCTGTTCCTATTATGGATGAAGAAAATAATCTTGTAGGAATTGTTTCAAAAGCAGATTTCCTAACATTAGCTAATGGAAAGGCTTTTGATAAAATAAATGTTAAGGATGTAATGTCTACAAATATTACATCTGCTTCACCTTCAGATAGAGTAGTTCATGCAAGAAGGCTAATGCTTGATGCAAAAGTTGGAAGACTACCTGTAATTGAAGATGATTGCTTAGTTGGAATATTAACATCAAAAGACTTAATCAGAGTATTTATTGATATTAAGAAAAATATTCCAGACAATCATCAAAAAACTAAATTAAAAGAAATATTGGTTGAAGAAATAATGTCTAAAAATCCATTGTCAGGTAGTGATGATGAATCAATAGCCAATATTGTCAATTCAATGATTGAAACCGGTTTTAACGGTTTGCCAATAATGAAGGACAATGAGGTAATAGGCATAATAACTCAAACTGATATTTTAAAATTAATCATAGATTTAGAATCTTAAATATAGCTATTTATTAGCTATATTATCTTATTTTTTTAAGGAGGACTTTTTATAAAACCAATTTCATTTTTAGGACCAGAAGGTACATTTACACATGAAGCAGCTAGTAAAATCAGTGATAACATAGTTTCATACTGCACAATTCCGGCTGTTTTAGAAAGTGTTGCTTCAGGAGAATGTGATAAAGGTGTTGTCCCTATTGAAAATTCTATTGAAGGGTCAGTTACACAAACTCTTGATTTATTTGCACATAAATTTGATTTAAAAATTTGTAACGAGATTATTATTCCAATTAACCACAATTTAATTGTAAATCCCAATGCTAATTTAGATCAGATTACTGATGTTTATTCACACTCACAAGCTTTAGGACAGTGTCAAGGTTTTATAAATGAGAATAATATCAGACCTCATTTTGCAATAAGCACAGCTAATGCAGTTAAAAATGTTGTTGGTAAGGAGAATGTAGCAGCTATTGGGAATAAGAAAGCTGCTGAACTTTATGGGATGAAAATTTTAATAAGTAATATTCAGGATGTTTCAAATAATGAAACACGTTTTGTAATAGTCTCACAAAAGGATCATGCACCTACAGGCAATGATAAAACATCTATTGTTTTTTCTATTTTTGAGGATAATCCTGGAGAACTTTATAGGATTCTTGAAATATTTTATAAGGCTAATGTTAATTTGACTAAAATTGAGTCAAGACCTTCAAAAGAGGGGTTGGGAAATTATATTTTCTTTATGGATTTTTATGGCCATAGGGAAAATGATAAGATTAAGGATATTTTACAAAAAATTGAGGATAATGCTTCCGTTTTAAAGGTTTTAGGTTCATATCCTATTTTTAATTATTAGCTTTAATTTTTTAAGTAAACTTTAAATTAATGTTTTTATAAAATATATATTTGTATAAAAAAATTAGGAAGAGTTCCAGTGTCTGGAAAAAAACAAAAACTTTTAAGTATTATGAGAAGTCTTGATAAAGATTATAAGGCAGGTAAGATATCTAAGGAGAAGTATGTCTTTTTCAAAGCTAAATATCAGGACCAACTCAATAGTTTAGACAAATATGAAGCAACTAATAGAATTCGTTCAATGCAAGGTAAACGACCACCTAATTTAAATAAGAAGGAAAAGGCAAAAAGACGAAAAGTAGATAGAAAAAAAGAAGAAAAAGATCTTGTTCAGAAATATATTGTTAATCCTAAAAAAGGGGATAAAGATTTTAAAAAGAATAAATCTATGGATTCTGGAACTTATAAGTTATTTGTTGTTTTAACTTTGGTAATAGCTTTTACAATAGGTATTAGTGTAGGTATTTTTGCACTGGATTTTGAGGATATGTCTGTTGTCAATGCTGATGCTATTGTTTTAGACACTTCATTTCCAGATACATCCAATGTAACGGTAGAGGTTGAAAAAACTAACACTACCACTACTGATAATCAGGAAGATAGTTCTGAAGAATCATATGTAAGTGATCAGAACACCGAAGATTATTCACAAGAACAAACTGGTGAATCTCAAGGAGATTCATCTTCTTCAGAATCTGGAAGTGCTGAAACTGGTAGTGGAGGTTCTGAGTCTCCAACTACTATTTAAATGTAAGGTGAATTTATGAAAAAAAGTATAATTGGGATTCTAATTATTATAGCAGTAATATGTTCTATTAGTTGTGTAATCGCTGAAGGCGGTTCAACTGATGAGAATGCTAAAAATATCCAATCCATTTCTAAAAATGGGATTTCAATTAAGTTTCCTGCTGATTGGGGTATTTCAAAGACATCTTCTAATTGTTCATTAATAGCAATTTCCAATATTGCATCTATTGATTCTAATGGAGTAG
>CAYPJH010000022.1:0-10052 GCA_964411035.1 uncultured Methanobrevibacter sp.
GCTTTTGTACCTCAAACTCCTATGGTTAAATCTGCAGCACGTAATATTCGTGATGTTAATGCAGGAGGAGACTAATTGTATATATGTACCAATTGCGGAGCTGAAGTAGATCCTTTAAAATTACGTTTAAGTAATGAAAATAAATGTCCTAAATGTAGATACAGGATTTTATTTAAAAATGTTCCAGAAATTACAAGAAATATAAAAGCAAGATAACTTTTTTTATTTTTATTATTTTTTTAGATTCAAATGTTAATTTCCACATCTAGAAAGCCTTCACCAAAAACAAGAAAATTCTGTAAGAATTTTGCACATGCAACCGGTTCCACTTATATAAATCGTGGAAAAAGTAATATGCGTGAACTTCGTGTAAAGGCAGTTGAAGAGAATGAAGTTAATATAGCTATTGTTAATGAGATAAAAGGTAATCCCAGCAGAATAACATTTTATTCAAATAAGGGAGAGGTTTTGCTTATTATTTTGATTACAGCATCATTAACCAATGAAAGACTACATATTATTCCAAAAGATTTAACAATAATATCAAAAGTTAGAAAATTAAATATCTTAAGTAAAATTTTTGATTTGGAATGTGTAGAAGAGGATGATTCAAATTATATTCTTATTAATAAAAGTTCTAATGATTTTCAAGCAGTTATAGAGTTTTACAATAAATTTGGAGAAAAATCAGAATTTAAGATTAATGTTAGAAAAAGTTTAAAGGAGTAATATGTTAAATTCAAGTCCATTAGAAGAAATTGTTAATACTATAAACATTGAGTTTGATAGTAAAAATCAAGCACAAATTGTTTATGATTCTATTATTCTAGAACTTAAAACTGCTCCTGATTATAGATCATCAATGAAAATGAATTTAAAGGATAATATAATTTCTGTAATTATAGAAGCACAAGATTCAACATCTTTTAGAGCTTCTTTTAACTCTGTTATTAAATGGATTAAGTTATCATTAGAAATCCATAATTTAACAGAACAATAATAATTTTTAAATATTAGACTTAATATAATAATTTTGTTAATTAAATCAAGTAGGTAATAAAATGGAAATTCCAGAAAATGTTCAAAATCAATTAAACCAATTTCAACAATTACAGCAACAAGCACAAGCTGTAACTATGCAAATTCAAACTGTTCAAGTTCAAATTCAAGAAACTGAAAAAGCACTTGAAGAATTAGGTAAAACTGATGCTAATACAGAAGTATTTAAACAAGCAGGAAATTTACTTATTAAAGTAGAATATGCAGATGCTGTTAGTGATATGGAAGAAAAATTAGAAACTCTTAAATTAAGAAATCAAACAATGACACGTCAAGAAGAAAGAGTTATGAAAAAACTTGAAAGCATGCAAAATTCTATTCAAAAAGCTATGCAAGGAGCTGTCCCTAGTTCTAATGACGAAGATGATGATTAAATTATCTTCGTTTAAATGGTGATTTATGTCTAAACTTAAAATTTTAACTGATGATGATTTGTTAACCATCTCTGAAGAATTTAGTGAATTTTTAATAAATGAAATATCTAAATATGTTTCTATAAAAGAGTTATATGATATTGATTTAGGTATTACAGTTAACTATGAAAATGAACAGTTAGATGTTTCTGTTGATGTTGATCTTCTTTTCGATGAACTTACAGATATTGATGAAGATTCTTTAGATATGGCTATTAATAATGCTTATGTTAAATTTGATGATTATATTGATGTAAATTTCAGAGAATAAGTAATTATAGTGTTGTTTTTAATAAGAACAATATTTTAATTGGAGTTATTATCGTTATTTTAATTGTTGTAATAATTGAGTCGTATCTTTTTTCAACATTTTCTGATAATGCTCATAGTACTGTTATTGAAATATTATCTAATTCCACTATTAGTAATGGAGAAAATTTTACTGTTTATCCAGCATAAACTTATTTACTTTTTTTTATTTTTTTATTTTTAATAATTTTTGATTCAAGCTAATTTTATTTTTTTCATTGTTTTTGAGTTGCCATAAATATAAAAATATTGGCCTAAAATTAATTTAAATGCTTAATTTTTGATTTCAAGCTATAAATTTTGAATTTTGCAGGTCACTATTTTTTTGATTTTTTTATTTTTAACAATTGTTAATTCAAGTTAAATTTACTTTTTTTAAAATAAAGTAAACTTTATATATAATAAAATTTAAATTATAATTAAGGTTTAATATTTTTTATTAAATTAATCATTTTTTATTTAATTTAAATAAGTTAAGCTAATTCATAGCTTTTCTTCTACTTTTTTAAAACAAAAATTTTATAAGTATTTACTATAAATCATATTCTATGATAGATAAAATTCCAGTATTAGATTTGAAAAATAATGTTGCAGTTAGTGGACAATCAGGTAATAGGGATACTTATGTTCCTTTAAAAAGTGTTTATGCTACTTCATCTAATCCTGTAGAATTAGCTAATAATTTAAAATTAAACGGTGCAAAAGAAATTTATATTGCAGATTTGGATCTAATTGACAGCAACGGCCATAATTTACACCAGGTAAAAATGATAAATAGCATCCTTCCGGTCTTATTTGATGGAGGAGTTAAAGATTTAGAATCATACGAATTTTTTTTAGATTATGTTTATAAGGTTATTGTTGCAACAGAAACAATAGAAAATTTCGATGAACTTCAAAGGATATTTGAAGCATTTCCAAAAGAAAGAATTGTTTTAAGTATAGATATTAAGGATAACAAGGTATACTCAAAAAATTTAGATATATCTATAGATAAACTTAAAGAAGTATTAAGATATTTAGATCCTGCAGAAATTATTTTACTTGATATATCAAATGTTGGAACAAATAAAGGATTTAATAAAGAGTTACTGGACGAATTTAAAGAGTTTAAAGATAAATTAATAATTGCCGGCGGAATCAATAAGGATAATTTAGAAGATCTTGAAAAAGAAGGCATAAAAAAAGTTTTAATAGGTACTTCTCTACATAATGGAGAAATAACTATATTATAATAGGGCATTTAAAACTAAGAAAGGTAATATGCATCCTACTACAAATAAAGTAATGCCTGCACCAAAGGAAATTTTCTTATCATCCATTATTCCAGTTGATATTAATATAATCCCAAAAAATCCAAACATTACAGGAATTATATGTGAAAATATTGTTGTTCCTGTCATTGCCATTTTATCACATTAATAATTTATAAATTAATTTATATATAAAAGTTATTAATAGTATTGGGGAAGTGATTATATAGATTTAAAAAACCATAATCATCATATAAAAGCAACAAAAAATTTATTCTTTGCTTTTATATTAAATTTAATTTTTAATATTATTGTAATTATTGGAGCATTATTTACAAATAGTGTAGCTATCTTAGCTGATTGCCTGCACGATTTAACTGATACAATATCAATAGGTATTGCATTGGTGCTTGAAAGATTATCAAATAAGGACAGTAATGAAAAATACACTTATGGTTATGAAAGATTTTCAATTTTAGGTGCTTTTATAACATCAATTTCAGTTATTATCATTTCCATAATTGTAATTTATGAAGCTGTTGAAAGATTATTTTATTTAACAAATCCCGATGCTGGAGGAATGTTTATAGTAGCTAGTTTAGGCATTTTATTTAAATGTATTTCTGCATATAAGCTTCATGGCGGAATTACTTTCAATGAAAAAGCTATTTTACTTCATTTACTTGCTGATGTTTTTGAATGGATTGCAATATTGATCATTGCTGTAATTCTCATATTTGTTGATTTGCCATTTTTAGATTCAGTAGTTTCAATAGCTATTAGTCTCTGGTTAATATATAGCTTATCAAAAACTCTTAAAAGTTCACTTGAGATATTTTTACAAAAAACTCCATCTAATATTAATTTAGGTAAATTTAAAAGTGAAATTTTAGAAATAGAGGGTGTTTTAGCTATTGATGATTTTCATTTATGGTCTTTAGATGGAATAGAGTCAATATTAACTGTAAAACTTAAAATTAGTAACAGTTTACTTTCCAAATCCATCTTAGATAATGTTAATAAGATAGCATGCGATAACAATATTGTTGATGTAACAGTTGAGTTTAATTATGATTAAATACTAAGAAAAATAAAATAAAGTATAATAAATTATGGAGAACTTTTAATGGAAAAAGGAACTGACGTTTTAAAAGAAGGCTTCGCTAAAATGACTAAAGGCGGAGTTATCATGGATGTTGTTAACGCTAAACAAGCTGAAATTGCTGAAGATGCAGGAGCAGTTGCTGTAATGGCTTTAGAAAAAGTACCTGCAGATATTAGGGCTGCAGGAGGAGTAGCTAGAATGGCGGATCCAACTATTGTTGAAGAAGTTGTAGATGCGGTTTCAATTCCTGTAATGGCTAAAGCAAGAATAGGTCACATTGCAGAAGCACAGATTTTACAGACTCTTGGTGTAGATATGATTGATGAAAGTGAAGTACTTACACCTGCAGATGAAGAATATCACATTAACAAGAAAGAATTCACAATACCTTTTGTATGTGGTGCACGTAACTTAGGGGAAGCTTTAAGAAGAATTGATGAAGGTGCAGCTATGATTCGTACAAAAGGTGAACCTGGTACTGGAAATATTGTTGAAGCAGTTCGCCATATGAGAATGGTAATGGGAGAAATAAGAACCATTCAAGGTCTTGAAGAAGAAGAACTATGGAAATATGCAAGAAAAATAGAAGCACCAATAGATCTTGTAAAAAAAACTGCAAGTCTCGGTAAATTACCAGTTGTTAATTTTGCAGCAGGAGGAGTAGCTACTCCTGCAGACGCTTCTTTAATGATGCAGCTTGGATCTGATGGAGTATTTGTAGGTTCAGGTATTTTCAAATCAAACAATCCGGAAGCATTCGCTGAAGCTATTGTGGAAGCTGTAGCTAATTATGATAAACCTGAAATTTTAGCTGAAGTTAGTAAAGGACTTGGAGAAGCTATGAAAGGTATTGAAATGTCCACATTAACTGAATCTGACAGAATGCAAGATAGAGGAATTTAAATATTCCTTTTCTTTTTTTTAATATTTATATTCTAATAAACAAGCTTATTTTTACTATTTTAATATTTTAGTTGTTATTTGTAGGTTAATATTAATTTTAACCAATATTATTATATTCAAAAACTTTATTAATTAATAGTGTAAATATATACTAATAGTTATTTTATCTTTTTACGGTTTTTTTAATACTAATCAAGTGACACTATGTTTAATAATTCTTCTAATAAAATTGAAAAGGAGTTTGAAAATTTACGTAATGAGTTATTAGATTTAACTTTAAGAAATCAACTTCTCAATTTTAAGCTAAGAGCTAAAACAATAGCTATTGAAAATCAATATCCTACCAGCATTGTACAAAATCTTATTTTACAAAGAAACAAAATGTATTTTGATGCGGGAAAAAAAGAAGAATCTGAAAAAAAATCTCGTATTTGGGTTTTTAATCCAATTTCAAAGTTTTCAGATAGTGATAAAACACTAAAAGTTAATTTAACCCCTAATGAACTTCAAAAAAGATTATTTTACATAAATAATCAGGCAAAAACAATGCTTCAGGAGCAGGGTTATAATATTTTATATCTTGCAGTAGGTTTTCTTGAATGGTCAGATAATAAAAAACCAAATCAAAAGAATTTAGCTCCTTTAATTTTAATACCAGTTTCAATTGAACGTAAAAAAATAGGTAACTCCTTTGAATTAACTTATACTGGTGAAGAAATTCAAACAAACATATCACTTAAGGCTAAATTAAAAGAAAATGGAATAAATCTTCCAGATTTTGAATTTAAAAAATATGGTGAGGTTTTTGACCATTACATAAAGGATGTTAAAAATGCAGTAGCTCCTATGAAACATTGGAGTGTTAATTCAAATATAGCTTTAGGATTTTTTAGTTTTACTAAATTTGTAATGTACAATGACTTAAATCCTGAAAGTTGGGATGTTAATGTTGATTTAACCAAAAAAAAATTAATTCAAGCTATTTTTAACCCTGAAATCAATAATGTTGAATCCTTTGATGAACAAGATATTGACAGGCAGCTTGATTATGATTCAATGTATCAGGTTTTAGATGCTGATTCTTCACAAATAGCAGTAATAGAAGATGTTAAAGCAGGCAGAAATCTTGTAGTGGAAGGTCCGCCTGGAACTGGAAAGTCACAAACTATTGTAAATCTAATTGCAGAGTTACTTGCTGAGGGAAAAACAGTTCTTTTTGTAAGTGAGAAAATGGCAGCTTTGGAAGTTGTAAAAGAAAGACTTCAATCTGTTGGTCTTGGAAAATTTGTACTGGAGTTACATTCACATAAGACCCGTCGAAGAAAATTATTAAAAGAACTGGAAAAAGCAGTTAATGTTCGTCATGAATCAGATTTGAACATGGAACCAACTATTAGAAAGTTGGAAACACTTAAAAAAGAATTGGATGCATATCCTGAAATAGTACATCAAAGATATTATGGTGTTAATTTATCTCCATTTGAATTATATGGAATCAAAGAAGATGCAGAAGTGCATTTTGTTAAAAAAGATAAGATGCTTCCTTTAGTTAAATTTAGTGAACCTGAATTAATAACAATTAAAGATTTGGATGATATGGTTTTTGGCCTTGAAAATATTGCCGAACTTTTCCAAACAATATCTTCTGAAAATCCATGGAGCAAATGTGCTCCAAAAAGTCTACTTCCAGCAGATTTACGTGAAATAGAAATACTTATTATGGAGACTTTACAGGATTTAGATGAATTCATGATGGAAAGACAGTGGATTGACGAAAATCTTGGAGTTAAAACAGTAGACTCATTAAATGACTTTTCAAAAATAATCAATGCATTCAAAACAATAGAATCTAAAAGTTTAAATCTAATTGACGGATCTATTTTTTCATCAAATGTATGGTCATTGGGAAATAATGATCCCTTTATTTTAATTGAAAACCTTGAAAATTATCAAAGACTATCTGGAATTTTAAATAATTTTAATGATAATATCTATCATGCAGATATTGATAGTTTAATTTTTGAGGTTCAAAAAGTAGCCAATAAAAAATTCAGATTGTTTAAAAATAACAAGAGCCATGAAATAGTTGAGAAATATTATAAAACCCCAATTCCAGATACAAATCAGATTATCAGAGATTTATCAACTGTCAAACTGGCAATTAATTCAAAAAAGTTATTGGAAAGTCGTGAAAATTTAGCCAGACAATACTTCGGTTTTGCATGGAGTTTACAGGCCAATGTAAATGATTTAAAAGAGATTGCGCAGTGGATGAAACAATTTTATGCACTTGTAGATGAAGGCATATTTTCAAATAAAACCATCAATATACTTTCAAAAGATTTATTTAACTTTAATTTAAAAGATAATATTTCAAATTATATTAAATTAGGTGAGAATTTTAAAAATAAACTATCCAAACTCATTCAAAAGCTCAATCCTCAATCCAGATTAATTTTCAACAGAGATATTGGTGATGTTTCAATTAACCAGTGGAAAAGTCAGTTAACTGCTTGGAGAGGACAATTATCCAGTCTTCATTTATGGTCACAGTATATTAACACTAAACAATCATTAAAAGGAACTTATAGTGAACCATTCGTCGACATTATTGAAAGAAGAAACATTAAAAAAGAAGATGTAAAGTCATTGGTTTATGGAAACTTTGCAGATGCACTTTTAAATGTAATGTTTATAAATAATCATGAATTGGCTACTTTCATTGGAGAATTGCATGAAAACAAAATAAAAGAATTTAAACATTTAGATAAACAGATTTTAGAACTTAACCGTAAAAGAATTTTTAATAAACTTAATAGTAATATTCCGGATATTTTTGGAGGATCTCCGAACAATGAAGCTCAAATATTAGCTGGAGAATTTACAAGAAAAAGCGGACATTTGCCTGTTCGAAAACTGTTGCAAAAAGCAGGGGGAATAATAAAACAAATAAAACCAGTATTCATGATGTCCCCATTATCCATTGCACAATATCTTGACCCGACCAATGAAAAATTACAATTTGACGTAGTAATTTTTGATGAAGCAAGTCAGGTAAAACCTCAAGATGCTTTAGGAGCATTTATGAGGGCAAATACAGCTGTAGTAATGGGAGATACCCAACAATTACCTCCAACATCATTTTTTGAACAAATGTCAGATGGTGAAAGTTATGAAGAGGAAGCAACTTCTTTGGACATGGAAAGCATACTTCATTTATGCAAACTGTCTTTTCCTGTAAAAATGCTTAAATGGCATTACAGAAGCCGTCACGAATCATTAATTGCAGTTTCAAATACACAGTTTTATGATGATGAACTTTTAGTCTATCCATCACCATCTCATAATGACCCTGAATTAGGTTTAAAATTACATTACAATCCAAACACTTATTACGACAGAGGTTCTAGCTCAGCTAATGAAGGAGAAGCCAAAGATGTTGTAAAAGCAATATTTGAACACTTTGACAAATATGGAGATACAAAAAGTTTAGGAGTAGGAACATTTTCAGTTGCACAGAAAAATGCAATATTGGAAGAGTTAGAACTTCAAAGAAAACAAAGACCAGAATTAGAACCATTATTCGATGAAAATAAAGAGGAAAGATTCTTTGTTAAAAACCTTGAAACAATTCAAGGAGATGAAAGGGATGTTATTTTAATAAGTGTAGGTTATGGTTTTGACATTGATGGAAAAATGTCCTTAAACTTTGGCCCACTTAACCAACAGGGAGGAGAAAGAAGACTTAATGTGCTAATTACAAGAGCCCGTGAAAAATGTGTTGTATTTTCAAACTTTAAAGCAACAGATATGCACTTAACTGAAAATCCACCATATGGTGTCAAATCCCTTAGAGAATTTCTCTATTATGCAGATCATTTAATCGATGGAAATAAATTAAAGAAAAGTTTTAAAAATCAAAAATTTGAAGATGCTATTGCCAAATTCCTTGAAGAAAAAGGCTATGCTGTAGATAGGCAAATTGGTTGTGCCGGTTTTAGAGTAGATTTAGCTATTGTTGATGATAAAAACCCAGGACAATACTTTTTAGGAATAACAACAGACGGAGAAATGTATGCTTCAAGTAAAGTTGCACGTGATAGAAATAGACTTAGAGAACAAGTTTTAGAAGGTCTTGGATGGAATATTTATCATTTATGGTCAACTGACTGGTATAGAAACAGGGAGTTAGGCCGTGAAAAATTATTAAAAGCTATTGAAGAAGCTAAATTAAAACAGATTGAAACTCAAAAAATAAAGCAAAAAGAAGCAGAACAAAGGAAAATAGAAGTTGAAAAACTTAAAGAAGAATATAATAAAAGTATTGAAGAAGCAGCTATTATTGATAATGAAAATTCTACTGAAGAGACTGATGAAGAAAATACTGATAATGATGTTAATGTAGAATCTGATAAAGACAATTCTCCTTCAGATGATGATGTTTCTGTTTTTGTTGATGGTGTTGCAGTTGATGATGGTGATTCTCAGAGCTTTGTTGATGATGTGGATTTTGGGGGTTCTGATTCTTCTTTAGATGATAATGTTGATGTTTCTGTTGAGGATGGTGGTTCTCGGGTTTCTGATGGATTTGATGTTTCTGTTGAGGATGGTGGTTCTCGGGTTTCTGATGGATTTGATGTTGATGACGAGGATTTGGAGCCTGTTGTAAATGTTGAAGATATTAAGGATGAATTCTTCGATGAAGTGTCAGATGATGATTTTAAATCTAATAAAGAGGACTTTAATGTTACATTTAAAGGAAATTTATCTGATGAATTTAAAGAGTATAAATCATCATTTAAAAAATCAGATAAAAATAAAAATTCCGAAGCTAATGATTCTTTTGATGATGTTGATGGTTTAGGTGAGACTGTTGATTGGGGTGATAAGGGTAGTGATTCTTTTGATGATGTTGATGGTTTAGGTGAGACTGTTGATTGGGGTGATAAGGGTAGTGATTCTTTTGATGATGTTGATGGTTTAGGTGAGACTGTTGATTGGGGTGATAAG
>CAYPJH010000023.1:0-7552 GCA_964411035.1 uncultured Methanobrevibacter sp.
GGGTGATAAGGGTAGTGATTCTTTTGATGATGTTGATGGTTTAGGTGAGACTGTTGATTGGGGTGATAAGGGTGATGATTCATTTGGTGATGTTGAAGATCCGGTTGAAACAGTTAATTTGGATGATAAAGCTAATGATGAATTATTTACAGATGTATCTCAGAATGGAAATACAGTTAATTCTTCATCTAATAATAAAAAAGAACATAAAAGTTTTTTCGATTCAATTATAGATTCTTTTAAAGGAGAAACTAAACTTAATGTTACTGGGGCTAAAACTTATAGGGACAATTTAGAAGAAGTTTATATTCCTGAAGTTGAAGTGAATGAAAAACCTGTTAAAAAACATGTTAAGAAGAAAAATGTTGTTGATGCAGTTGTTCACGATTCCGATAGTAATGGAAATGTGTATGATAAAGATGATGATGTTAAGCAAATGGCTAATAAATTAGTTGATGATGTATTTGATAGTATTTTAGGTACTAAAATTAATAAAAAAACGGTTAATAAAGATGAGTATTCATCAGTTAACTTGCATAAAAATAACCCTGATGATAAAATTAAGAGGGGTAATCGAAAAGTTAACAAAACTGTTGAAGATAAATCTACTTATAGCAGTATAAATTCAGATGATTTATCCAAAACCCAGAATTTAAACAATGAATCAAATAAAAACTCATACGATAAAACGATTTCTAATTCATATAATGAATTTAAAGTTAATGATAATAAAAAAGAACAAACATTTCTTGACAATGAAAAAGAATTGCGTGATGAATATTTTGCTGATGAAAAACATTCAGATGCTACTTATCAAGGAGAAAAATTAGCTGAAAAAGCTGATGAAATAAATGAAGATAATGTTTTAAATAAGGAGAAAGCAGATAATTCAGACTATGCTGCAAATATTTCTAATGAAAATGAATCAATTCCGGATCAAAGTGAAGAAGAACTTGTTGAAAGTATTAAAAATGAAATTGAAAATGATACTGAAATTACCCGAATTAATAAATCAGATAAACTTAAACCAGAACCTAAAATCATGAATTATGAGGTTACAGAAAACTTAAATATAATTTCAGAAGAGTTATATAATAAATCAAGTGAAGATATAGCTAAAGTTGTAAATAAAATAGTTGAAATTGAAGGACCAATTCATATTAATGAAGTAATTAAAAGAATTCGTGAAAATTCTGATATAAAACGGGCTGGAGCTAAATTAAAAAAAGTTGTTAGAGATGCAATTGATGTATCTGAAAAATCTGGAAAAATAATTAAAGCTAATGATTTTTTATTTAATAGCTTAGATGAAAATATAGCTATTAGGAAAAGAGTAAAACCTAATATTGATTTAATCTCTGATGAAGAAATTGAAATGAACATTAAGTATATTTTAACTAAAAACAATTCATTTAATGTAATAAAAATAGCTAAAGAAGCATCCAATAATTTTGGATTTAAGTCAGTATCGAAAAAAACTGCAGGTAAAATTAATAATGTTTTAGATTCTATGATTGTTGAAGGTAAGGTAATTCTAGAGGACAATTTTGTTAAACTCAATTAAATAGGTGGTTTGTCATGTCAACTAAGGTTAAATCTCCTGAAAATCTCCCGAATAAACCTGGTGTTTATATAATGAGAGATAAGAATGAAGATATTATTTACATTGGTAAAGCTAAAAACTTAATTAAAAGAGTTCAGTCTTATTTTAGAAAGAATCTTGATAGGCCTAAAACTAAAATATTAATGAGTCATTTTAATACTTTAGAATATATTATAACTAATTCTGAGAAGGAAGCTTTAATTTTAGAAGCTAATTTAATTAAAAAACATAAACCAATGTATAATATACGTCTTAAAGATGATAAGAGATATCCTTATGTTAAAATAACTGATGAGAAGTTTCCTCGTTTAGTAATTACAAGAAACATTGCAAAAAATGGGAATTATTACGGTCCGTTTACTGATGTTGGGTCTGTTAAAAAAACAGTTAAATTTTTAAAATCATTATTTAAAATTAGAACTTGTAGAAATATGGATGGACCATGTCTTAACAGTCAAATAGATTTATGTTATGCTCCTTGCAATAACAATATTTCTCATGAAGATTATAGTGAAATAATGGAAAAAATTGATTTATTTTTTCAAGGAAAATATTCAGTTATTGTTAAAAATCTTAAAAAAGAAATGATGGCTGCTTCTGATGAACAAAACTATGAAAAAGCTGCTGTTTTGAGGGATCAAATAGAGTCTATTGAAGAAATTATGGATAAGCAATTTGTAGAACTTGCTGATGATGATTTGGATCAGGATATTATTGCAATCTCAGAAGATAAAAATAAATTTATTATTGTTGTGATGGCGGTTCGTAATGGTAAGATTGTTGGCAAAGATGATTTTTTAATGAATGGAACTGAATATGATTCAAAAGAAGAGGTTATTTTTGCTTTTATCCAGCAGTATTATGGTTATAATCGACATGTTCCAAAACAAATTATTATAAATCCAGGTATTGGTGATGTTGAACTTCTTGAAGAGTGGTTATCTGATTTAAGGGGAAATAAAGTTTATATAAAAGTTCCAGAGAAAGGTATTAAATTAAGATTAGTTAAAATGGCTCAAAAAAATGCTGAAATAATTGTTCATCAAAAGAAAAAATTAGAGGATGCCTTAATAGAACTTAAAAAATATTTGAAGTTAGAGAAACTTCCAATTGTTATTGAAGGTTATGATATAAGTAATATTTCAGGTAAATTAGCTGTAGGTTCCAAAGTTTCATTTTTGGATGGAAAACCTAATAAGAAAAAATATAGGCATTATAGGATTGATACTCCAGGACCTAATGATTTTGAAATGATGAAAGAGTTATTAACTAAACGATTTAAAAATGTGGATAAAGATTCAGAACCTGATTTGATTGTTATTGATGGTGGAAAAGGGCAATTGGGAATGGCATGTGAAGTTTTAGATAATTATAATTTAAATCATATTCCTATTATAGGTCTTGCTAAAGAATTTGAAGAAATTTATCTTCCAAATACTTCAAGACCAATTATTATTCCAAAAAACAATAAAGCACTTCATTTACTTCAACAGGTTAGAGATGAATCCCATAGATTTGCTATAACCTATCATAGGAAACTTAGAAGTAAAAAAATTGTTGAATCTTCTCTTGATAATATTAAGGGAATTGGAGTAAACCGTAAAAAAAATTTATTAAAAGAATTTGGTTCTCTTGATAAAATCAAAAAAGCTTCTATTGATGAGCTTGCTAAGGTTAAAAGTATGAATAAAAGTGTAGCTAGTAATGTTTATAATTATTTCCATGATTAAGGTGATACTTTGACAGCTAAAAAACGGAAAATTCCTATTTTAGATTATGATAAAAAAAGCTATAAGAGACATAAAGTGCGTCCAACGGTTAATAGGATATTTAATATATTTGATGAAAATAAACAATCAATTAAAGAGGGGATTGATAATTTTAAAAATATGAGTGGCGAATTTCAGAATAAATTTGAAGAATTTTCAGATTTTTCCAGGGATTTTGTTGATGATGTTTTTTTCAAAACCAGGAATATTCACTCAAGATTTAGATATGTGAAAAATCAACGTGGGGGCAGGGAAATCAATGTTAAGAAAAAACGTTAAAATGGGTTTATTTTTAATATTAACATTTCTATTTTATTAAATTTTAATCAATGTCTTTTTATTTTATTTTTATTCTTTCATCAGTTGTTAACTTTATTGGATTTTTATTTTATTGGTATTAATTTCAAATAACATATTTTTACTATTTTTTATTATTTTAATTGAAATATTGTTATGTTTAAACACTTTTTTTATTTAGTATTTTAACTTATAAGTTAAAATTAATAAGTAATATCTGATTTAATAAACATAATTTTAGTTATATTTAGGTTAGTGGAATATAGGTTTGTATTTTTTAATTTATGACTGAAAAAAACATTTTTTTCATCAATTTTTCATTAAGTTTAAATATAATGATTTAAAGATAGGGTTATAACAAACGTATATTTTGGTGTATTAAATGGTTAGGTGTCCTAGATGTGGATATGATAATGAACTTTCAGATATTTATTGTAGAAATTGTACTTATCCACTACAAGATCCTAAAACAAATTTTAGAACTAAAAGACAAAGAGACAAATCTTGGAATATGCCTACAGGTAAAAAAATTCTGCTTATTATAGGAATAATTGTTATTGCTTTTTTATTATTCTCATTAATCTATAATGTAACACAGCCTTCATCTCAAAATTCATTAAATATTGTTACTGGTATGGATAAAGGATATGAAAATTCATATAATCCATTTAAAGTAAATATTTCATGTAATGGTAGTTGGTATGGTGAAATGGGTAGTTCAGACAATCTAAATACGATTTCAGGAAAAGGAAATAAAATAATAGATTTAGATACTCCTTCCTGGGAAAATGTTTCTGTAAAAGTTACAAAAGTAGGTTATAGTACAGACCCATTAACAGTTCAATTAATTAAAAATGGAAGAGTAATAGCTGAAGATACTACAAATGTTACTGATGGAACAATAACATTAACTAATAATTAGCTTTATTTTAAAAATTATTTTTAAATAAATCTATTGTTCTAAGGTTATTCTATCTGATTAGATAAGTGAATAAACAGTATTAAATTATCATATAATTAGTTTATGTTTCATTTTATCATATTATCTATAATTTCTATTTTTCCTATTGCTTTACGTTATCATGCAAATAAATATATATTTGTTTTATAAGATTTTTTAATAAGAGGCATGATTATGATAAAAGTTGAAAATGTATGTAAAATTTATGAATTAGATGATGGTAATGAAATTACGGCATTAGAAAATATTAGTTTTGAAGTGGAAGAAGGGGAAATTTTAGGAATCATTGGTAAAAGCGGTTCTGGTAAAACTACTCTTTTAAGAGCATTACGTGGAGTTGAACGTATTAATGCTGGAAATATTACTATTGGGGATGTTAATGTAGATGCTAATTCTTCTCAATATTATTATAACATGCTTAAAAAAGAAACAGCTATTCATCTCCAACGATCATTTGGTTTATGGCCTGAGACGGTTCGTGAAAATGTTTTAAGAAAATTATATGCAAGAGAATATGAAGATGAATCAGGTACAGATTTTGATTTGGCTGAAAGTGAATTTGGTGAAGAAGCAGATAAAATATTGGAATTAGTATCTCTTACAGAAAAATCTAATCATTTTGCTGCAGTTTTAAGTGGTGGTGAAAAACAAAGACTTATCATAGCACGTCAACTAGCAAAACAACCAAAAGTACTGCTTTTAGATGAACCTGCAACAATGGCATGCCCTAAAACAAAACAAGAAATATTGACAGCTATTAAAAGAATCAATGAGGAATTGAATATTACAATTGTAGTTGTCTCACACCTTCCAGATATACAAAAATATCTGGCAGATAGAGTTATTCTTCTAGAAGATGGTAAGATTAAGGATGAGGGAGATCCAGTTAAGATAACAGATGAATTTTTAGAAGAGATGGAACCTATTGTTGATGTTGATAATATTTCAGAAGATGAAAGTTTAATTGATGTTAAGGAAATATATAAAAGATTTTATCTTTTAACCGGTGGAGAAGTTTTAAATATTGAAGATATTAATTTTGAAGTTAAAAAAGAGAATATTTTAAGTTTAATCGGGCCAAGTGGTGCAGGTAAAACAGTTCTTTTAAGAATGCTTGGAGGTCTTGATTATCCGGATAAAGGTAATATCTACTACAAAGTAAATGATGAATGGCATGATGTGGATATTCCTGGAATGGGCAGGATGACAATTCGAAGTAAATTAGGATTTATGCATCAGGAATTTGCTTTGAATCATTATGCAACAGTTCTAAATCAATTAGCTGTTAGATTAGGTTATAAAAATAATGATATTATAAAACAAGCAAAAGAAAGAGCTAAAAAACTAGAATTAAGTGATGAATTACTTGATGCACTTTATTTATTAACAGATTTGCCAGAACAAGAAGCAAGAACACGTTTACAACAAGTTGGTTTAATGCCAGATATTTTAGATGATTTGTTCCCTAAATTTCCAGAAACTGCAACTCGTGAAGCTGTTGAAGACATTTTTGAAAGTTTAGATTTACCTTTAGATGTTCTTTATAGAAGATCATATGAATTGTCTGGAGGTCAAAAAGTACGTGTTATGCTAGCATTAATTTTAATTTCCAAACCTGAATTTTTACTTTTAGATGAACCATTTGGAGATTTGGATCCAATCACTTTAAGGCTTGTTACAAATTCTTTAAAAAAGATTTCCAAAAAGTATGGAATTACTATTGTTATGATTTCACATAATACCGATTTTATTAAGGAATTAAGTAATAGAGTGATATTCATGGATGACGGTAAAATTAAGGATGATAGTGTTGATGTAGATAAGATTGTTGATGATTTTATTGGATTTTGTGATGCAAGCTATTTAATGAGGGATTAATAAGATGTTTGATAGGATAATGGTGCCTGTTGATGGTTCAAGGTATAGTAAAAAGGCAATTGACTATGCAATAGCAATTGCAGAAAAATTTAACTCAACCATTATTGTTGTTCATGTTTTAAATGAGTTTTCAGCTAATAATTATCATGATGAGGAAGATAAAGGAGATAGCTTATTGGCTGAAGTTACTAAAAAAGCAAGCGAGGTTGGGGTTAATACTATTGAACAGTTAATTACTGGAGATCCTTTAAGGGATATGCAAACTATTGTTCGTAAGACCCGTTCAGATTTGGTAGTAATGCACGCTTTTGGTTCAGACACTTTTGATGATGACTTGAATGAAAATCAAATAGGAAGTGTATCAGAAAGAGTGGTTAGAACAGGAAATGTTCCTATTTTAATTATTAAATAAGATTCAATGTTATTGGATTTTTATATTTAATCTTTTTTTTTTATCTTTAAATTTTATTGAATTATGAATTTGACTTTACATTTTAATAGTTATCATTATTTTTTTCTTTCATTATATTGGACAGTTTTTTTAGCCTATTATGTAAAATCTTAAATATTAGATAAAACTTATTATTCATAATAGAATTTATATAATGGAGTATACTATGATAGTTAAAGATTGGTGTTCATTTTGTGGTGAATGTGCAGGAGTTTGTCCTAGAAATTTAATTGTAGTTAAAGAATATAATCTAATTTTTAATGATGAGGATTGTAAAGAATGTGACACATGTGTTAAAGCATGTCCTATCGACGCATTAGAAAAAGAGGAATAAAGAGGTTATTTTATGATTGAAACTGATGTATTGGTAATAGGTGCAGGACCTGCTGGTTCTACAGCAGCAAAACACGCTGCTCTCGGTGGAGCAAATGTTATTCTAATGGATAAAAAGTCTGAAATAGGATCTCCTAAAAGATGTGCTGAAGGAGTATCCAAAAAAGGACTTGCTAAAGTAGGTGTAGAGTTAAACCCTCGTTGGATTACAAAAGAAATTGATGGTATAAGATTAGTTGCGCCAAACGGTACTGATGTAT
>CAYPJH010000024.1:0-2892 GCA_964411035.1 uncultured Methanobrevibacter sp.
GCTATTTTAGATGCTGATAAAGAAGGTTTTTTAAGAAATCAAACATCATTAATACAAACTATTGGTAGGGCTGCAAGAAATGTTAACGGTAAAGTTATAATGTATGTTGATGATATGACAGATTCTGTTAGAAATGCAACAGATATTACCAATAAAAGACGAAAGATTCAATTAAAATATAATGAAGTTCATAATATTACTCCAAAATCAACAAGCCGTAGTTTAAAGGAGAAAAAAGAAACTGATGATAAATATGATCACTCAGCAACAGAAATCAGTAAAATACCTAAAGATGAACTTAATTTATTAATTAAAGATCTTGAACGTGATATGAAAGAAGCCGCTAAAAATTTAAACTTTGAAAAAGCAGCAGAGCTTAGAAATAAATTATTTACAATAAAAGAAATGAAAAAATCATAGTACTTTTAGAAAGTTTTATATACTACGAACAGTAATATATAATCTGTTTTTATTTTTAAAAGTAACTTATTATTTGCTCTAGTGTATGTTAAACTATTTTTATTTAAAATAAGGAGATATTATGGAAGAAGATTCAAAAAAACAAATAATTATTAAAGGAGCTAAGGAACACAACTTACAAAATATTGATTTAGCTATTCCAAGAGATGAATTTGTTGTAATTACAGGTTTAAGCGGATCTGGTAAGTCTTCCCTAGCTTTTGATACAATTTATGCTGAAGGACAACGTAGATATGTAGAATCATTATCAGCATATGCAAGACAGTTTTTAGGACAAATGAAAAAACCAGAAATGGATTATATAGAAGGATTATCTCCAGCAATATCAATAGATCAAAAAACAACAAAAGAAAATCCAAGATCAACTGTAGGAACAATTACAGAAATATATGATTATTTAAGATTATTATATGCAAGAATAGGAACACCTCACTGTCCAAATTGTGGTAGGGAAGTATCCTCTCAAACAATAGGACAAATTGGAGAAAATATTTTAGAAGAAGGAGAAGGCCTGAAAATTCAAATACTCGCTCCAATAATTAAAGATAAAAAAGGAGAACATAAACAAGTCTTTGAAGAATTAAGAAACAAGGGATTTGTACGTGTTCGTGTTGATGGAGAAATAAGAAGTACTGATGATGATATAGAACTTGCAAGAACTTATAAACACACAATAGAAGTAGTGGTTGACAGACTTAAAACAAGAAAAGACACAGAATTTAAAAGAAGATTAGTAAGTTCACTTGAAACAGCTTCAGAATTTGGTGAAGGAATAATCAATGTATTATTTGATAAAAATGGTGAAGAATTTGAAAAGAAATACTCCGAACATTTTGCATGTGTAGAGTGTGGAATAAATTTCGATGAATTAACCCCAAGACTATTTTCATTTAACGCACCACAGGGAGCATGCCCGGAATGTAATGGAATCGGTTCTAAAATGGAAATAAACCCTGATTTAATAGTTCCAAACAAAAATCTCACATTAAGCGAAGGAGCTATTGTGCCATGGTCAAAATCAAATAAAAAAGACAACTATTACTATCAAATGCTTGAAGCAGTTGCACAGTTCTATAACTTTAGTATGGACACACCATTTAGGGAATTAACAAAAGAACAGCAGGATATTATTTTATATGGCTGCAGCGATAGAATACCCTTTTCATTTAAAAGAAGAAACAAATCCTATCAGGTTAATCGTAGATTTGAAGGGGTAATTCCAAGAATGGAAAGATTATACCTTGAAACCAAATCAAATTATAACAGAAAATACATTTCTAAATTTATGAGCGACCATAAATGTCATGTTTGCGGAGGTAAAAGATTACGTCCAGAAGCATTGGCAGTAACAATTGGTGAAAAATCAATTTCAGATATTGTAGAAATGTCTATTAAAGATGCCTATCAATTCTTTTTAGATTTAAAACTTAATAAACGAGAAAATTTCATTGCAAAAGAAGTTCTAAAAGAAATCAGAGAAAGACTTAAATTCCTGGTAAATGTTGGTTTGGATTATCTTTCAATGGAAAGATCTTCTGGAACACTTTCCGGAGGAGAAGCTCAAAGAATAAGACTTGCAACACAAATCGGTTCCGGATTAGTAGGAGTACTATACATTTTAGATGAGCCAAGCATAGGCCTTCATCAAAGAGACAATGTAAAGCTAATAGAAACCCTTAAAAAACTTAAAAATCTTGGAAATACACTGATTGTTGTTGAACATGATGAAGAAACAATCTTATCTGCAGACTATGTTGTAGATATCGGTCCGGGAGCTGGTGAAAATGGAGGTAGAGTAATATGTTCAGGAACACCAACAGATATTATGAACTCACCGGACTCAATAACAGGTAAATATTTATCTAGAAAAGAAATAATCGACATTCCATCAACTCGCCGTGAAGGAAATGGTAAATTTATTAGCATTATTGGTGCAAAACAGAATAACCTCAAAAATATTAATGTAGATATCCCATTAGGTAAATTTACATGTATTACAGGAGTTAGTGGTTCAGGTAAAAGCAGTTTAATTAATGAAATCCTTTATAAAGGATTATCTGAAAAATTAAATAATAAATTTGCATTTTCTGGAAAATATGATGAAATAAAAGGCTATGAAAACATTGATAAAATCATAGCAATTGATCAAAAACCAATTGGAAGAACTCCAAGATCAAATCCCGCAACCTACACAGGCTTATTCACATATATTCGAGAATTATTCGCTGAAACTCCTGAAGCTAAAGCAAGAGGATATAAACCTGGAAGATTTAGTTTCAATGTAAAAGGAGGAAGATGTGAAGCATGTTCCGGTGATGGAATAGTTCAAATTGAAATGCATTTTTTAGCTGATGTATATGTTCCTTGTGAAGTCTGTGGAGGTAAAAGATATAATGAAGAAACCCTAGACAT
>CAYPJH010000025.1:0-2778 GCA_964411035.1 uncultured Methanobrevibacter sp.
GGCCAGGTTGTTATCAAGCGGTATTTGTGGGTCATCTAGGAATACACGTAAGTATTTCTCTTGATTTATGCAATATTTGATTCCTTTTGCTGTTTCAGAAGAAGGTGCAACCTTTCCCAAACTATCACGGCACCAGTTGAAAAATGCATCCACTAACGGTGTTACCAGCTTTTTTCTGCGCTTCTTTCTCTCCGATGGCGGTAATTTCAGAAGTTGATTGTCTGTATGATAGATATTCTGAATCTGGATAAGTGCCTCTCCTGCAATAGTTCCGGCTGCTTTTTCCTTACCCAGACTTTTTACTACCTGAGCAAAAGGTCTTCTTGCATGTGTCCAGCATCCGGCTACTACAAGGTTTGTATCGGCACGGTTCTCCAGTGTATGATAAACCTGATATCCATCACATACCAGCTTGCCCTCGAATCCATTCAGAAATTCATAGGCGGCATCGGCCTTACGGCTCTTCTGATAGTCATAAATGACGGCTTGTTTTGCTTTGCACATATTACCGCTTCTGTATACCCACATGTAATTTTTGTGCATACCTTTACGACCGTCTTTTGTTACCATCACAGGTGTTTCATCAGCATGTATCACAGGACTTTTGATGAGTTCTTCCTTCATCTTGTCATATACGAGGGAAAGATATCTTTCAGCAGCCCGGATCACCCAATTTGCCATAGTCTGCCTTGAGATGTTCACATCATTTCTTGCAAATTCCTGTTCCTGCCTGTATAGAGGTATTGCATTAGTGTATTTGCTGTTGATAACACCTGCTACAAGAGACGGGGTAGCAATGCTTCCATCCAGCATCTCTTTTGGATGTTCGGCTTTTATTATTTTTCCATTCTTACCCTTGTAGACTGCTATGTGGTGTTCGTGTACTTCGAATACTGCAGGTATCAGTTCCAGCTTTCTGTACACTTCATCAGGAAGCCTTTTGTATCCTTGTGGAAAGTGCTTCGCAAGTTCTGATTCGGTAAGTGTGTGTTCTATGATCTTTGAATCGAAATCCATGAGATCCTCATTAAGCTTTCCTTTACGCTTGCGCCTTTTGTATTCCGGTACGATAACTTCCTCAACAGATGGTTCTACTGACAGTTTACCGGTAAGCAGAGCTTCTGCTTCATTGAATATCTCTGCGAAAAAGTTTAATTGATCTGCATCGATCAGGTCCTTTTCACTCTTTTTGCCAAAGGTTCGGCTATTCATCAGGGAGATCTGCTCTGTGAGTTTTTCTATTGCAGCAGCCTGCTTTTTCAATTGTTCCTGCAACCCAAGAAGCAACGTGATCAATGTGTCTTTGTCCAGATTATTCAGTTGTTCTCTGCTCAGTTTATCCTTACTCATATTTAAATTGTATCATATATGGAATCTCAAAAAAAGTCTTTTATGCATATATTTCTTTGAAATTTTAATATTTACAACATGCTTTCCGGAGCTTCTATTTTCTTTATCCCAGGCTCGATGGTGAACCCTTGAAGTAGTCTGGAAAACTGTTCATAGGTCAGATTCTTAAGGTCATCTTCATTCCTTGGCCATTTGAAAGCTCCTGCTTCCAGTCTCTTGTAGAGCAGCAGGAAGCCGTCTCCTTCCCAGACAAGGGCTTTGATACGGTCGCTGCGCCTTCCGCAGAACAGAAAGATAGTATTTGCAGAGAAAGGATTCAAACCGAATTTTTCTTTTACTACTGTAGCAAGACTATCTATACCATATCTGAGATCCGTATATCCACAGGCAATATATATATCTTCAAATCTTGATTCGCTAAGCATTGGCAAGTACCTCCAACACAATACGAACATGCTCTGCCGGTGAATCAGGAGCGATGTTTACCAGAGTGTCATGAAATTTGATATTGATTCCTGAAGGTGCACTGCATGCAGATGTCAGATTTACCTTTGCGAAGAATGGATTTTGATCGGAAGATTGCTCTTCCGTTTTGTCGGAAGGAATGATAGCAGTATTATCTTTTTTGCTTTCCTGCAGTTTTTCTTCCATTGCTGCTCGCACTCTTCTACAGCGATATTCAAATGTAGTAGTGGCGATTCCTTTCATCTTGCACCATTTTTTCTGTGACAGTCCGCTTGATTTCTGATTGGCCATATCCTGTGCCCACTGATGTAATTTCATTTCTTCTTTCAAATTCATTATTTCCTCCATATACTCAAAAAACATTAAAAAACCTCTAAAGGAATTTTAATGTTTTTTGTGTCTAGGATTAAGGCACGGGGGATTTACCGTTTACGAACAAAGGGAAGATATTCATCAAAACTCTCCATTGTGTTGTCAGGTCTACCACTATGGTCATTTGTTTATAACTCTGTAAAAATAGCAAAGAATAACACTGAATTTGATTGAAACATAAAATAGAGACTTTAAAATAGTTCATTTTATGCTTAGCACAGTTACTATTTCTCTCTGTTTATAGCTTATGAGGAGGAATCAGAGTGGTCTATGAATACTCAACAAAAGCCAAAATTTCAGCAAAGAAACAAGACCCTGCTAAAGGAAAAGGGCTTGCTCATGAGCATAAAAACTACTAGTTACTTTATGTTTTAGTTTTAGAATGGGACCAGCTAAGGATGGTCCTCCTGCCTCAGCTTCCAGGATGCTTAAATCACATATATGCACTGTAGTGCCTCTATAGACTAAAATTGTCTCCATCACATCCAAAAATCTGGTCTTTGGTTCAAGAATCTATATTTTACCATTTATGTTATGGTGATGTTCCATTTGGCAATAACTGCAAACAAAAGCCAGAGTATGCATTGGTTT
>CAYPJH010000026.1:0-6074 GCA_964411035.1 uncultured Methanobrevibacter sp.
ATAAAGAAGAAATCAGTGATAAATTTTTAGATGATTTTTTCGCTTTTTTAAAATATACTGCTGAAAAGGTATCAACTCATAATCTTTCATCTCCCTTAAAAATATTAATTTATAATGATTTTATATCTCTTACAGAAAATATTGAATCTTCATTTAACGAAATAGACTCCAATAAAAGAGAAAAGCTTGTGGAACTTGCAATTAATATTTATGAAGAAGTTGTTCGTGAGTTAAACAATCCCAAAAAAGAGTTTTGAATTATTATATAATATTCTACAATACTGATTTTAAATTAAAGGGCGTCCTCCAAAATTCAAAATTATAACTTAAAATCAAAATCTTTTAAATTAAGTTTTAGGCAATATTTTATAATTTTGGTGGACCCTAAAAAAATAAAAATTGATTTTAAAATATGAAGCTAAGAACTAATTATAATTTTATAATGATACATCAGCTTTATAAAAATATACTATGGATAAAATTAATCCTATAATAGATGTTAAAATCAATATTAAAACTGGCGTATTAACCCCATAACTATAATTACCTAATTCATTTGTAACTATTAAAAAAGGTGTGCAAAATGGTGAAAGGGGAGCATATATCTGATTAACAAGCATAGAATTAGCAAGTGACATTATTACCCCTGCAATAACAGTAGGAACTATATTTTTAAATATTAATGAGATTAATATAAATGGAGTTGATACAACAGAAACTAATAAGTTGCCTGCTAAAAATTTAATAAAATAATCTTCTAAAATATTTAAAGTAATATCAGTAGCTCCACCCATATAACCAAAAATTACAGATAGAATAAAACTAAATATTGTTAATAATATTACTATTAATTCAAATGATAAAAATTTCCCAATAATATAACCGTTTTTAGAAACTGGAGTTGTTAAAATTGATTTTATTGTATGATCATTATATTCTTTTACAATTAAATGCCCAGCTAATAATGCATAGACCATTATGTTAAATAACATTAAAGAATATAAAAGAATTTCATTTAAAAATGTATTCATTGTTATTGGTCCAACATTTCCAAAATGTAAACCTAAAAACATAAATCCTGAAGGTGCAATTGAACTTAATATTACTATTAAGAATAGTTTAGATCTTTTTAGTTTGAATAATTCAGATTGTATTAACTTAAACATTGACACCACCATTTAATATGCTTGTAAAGTATTCTTCAAGATTTTCTTTAACTAAAGATAGTGTTTGAACCTCAACACCTGCTTCTACTAAAAGTTTATTAATGTTACCTCTAACATTTAAATGATTGAATAATCTAATATCCCCATTTTTACTTACTAAATAATCTTTTCCTTCAACCATTCCCAATTCATCTAATATTCGTTTAGTTAATGGAATATTATCTACTTGAAATAGAACATATTTCTGTATTTTATCCTGGAGATTAGACATTGTAATTTCTTCAATTAAAACACCTTCATCCATAATTCCAATAACATCAGCAATTTGTTCTATTTCACTTAAAATATGACTAGATATTAATATAGTCATTCCATATTCATCTGCAAGGTTTCTTAAAATTTCTCTAATTTCTTGAATTCCGATTGGATCAAGTCCATTTATAGGTTCATCCAAAATTAACAAATCAGGATTTTTAAGTAATGTTAATGCTATTCCCAGTCTTTGTTTCATTCCAAGAGAGTATTTTTTAAATAATTTATCTTTATGTGGAGTTAAACCCATTAAGTTTAGTACAGATTTAATATTGCTCTTATTATAATTTCCTGAAAGTTTAGAGAATACCTTTAAGTTTTCTTCTCCAGTTAAATCATGATAGAACCCGGGTGTTTCAATTATTGAACCAATTTTTTTATATGCAGGATCCACTGAACTGACTACATTTTTACCAAACAGATTAACTTTTCCATAGCTTTTGTTTACAAGTTTTAAAATCATGCACATGGTAGTTGTTTTACCTGCTCCATTTTTTCCAAGTAGGCCGTAAATTTGTCCTTTAGGAATTTTAATATTTACTGAATCTACAACAGTAGTTTTACCATATCTTTTCGTGAGATTTTCTGTCTCTAAAATATATTCATTTATCATTTTTAAACACCATATGTAAAATTAAGTTTACATAGTTAAAATTATATTACATCATATTTAAATATTTTCATTCCAGCAAAAAAGTTTACATGTAATAAAACAATGTAAAAATTGAAAATAAATGGTAAAAAATTAAATAAACCTTGACAAAATCCTAAAAGATAAAGTAAAGTTTTATATATTAATTAAAATAAATTTTAGAATACAACTTAATAAACTGGGGGATAAAATGACAAAAGATAACGATATTGTTACACTTGACGAAACAGACATAAGCATTTTAAAAATTATCAACGAAGACGTAAGAACCTCCTACAGACAAATATCCCGAAGTTTAGATGTTTCTGTTGGAACTGTCCACAACCGCATTGATAAAATGGTAAAATCAGGAGTTATTAAAAAATTTTCACCAGTAATCGACCATAGACGCTTAGGATATGTTTTAACTACTATTATTGGAGTTAGAGTTAAAGGAGGAAAACTTAAAAACTGGGAAGAGAAAACATTCTTTAATAAAAATGTAGTTGGAATCTATGATGTAACCGGAGAATATGATGCATTTTTAATAGCTAAATTTAGAGATACTGATGAACTAAATTTATTTATTAAAGAACTACTGAAAGATCCAATCATAGAAAGAACATACACTCAAACAGTTCTGGATATAATTAAAGAGGATATTGGTTCATCAAACATATTATAAAATATCCTTAATTTTTATTTTTTAAATTAATACAATATCAACATTTATCTCCCATTATACTGAAACATATACATTATTTAACATGAAAATGAAGTTATTTACAATATCTATATGTTAAATATTCAATTTAGTAATATTAGGAAGTTAAATACATACCCCATTAAACCATTCAATTAGAACTTCCTAAAGTCAATTATTACTATATTAAGTAAAAATCCACTAAAAAAATAATTTTATTTAATGAACTAATAAAATCATATTATTTCTGTTAAAAATATTCAAAAAAAGATAAACACGACAAGATGATTTTACCAACACTCCATTACCAATTTCATCTCCAATGCCAGTAAAACCATCCAGTTGCATCTACACAACTACAACAATTTACTTATCTATTACCATCAATTTCATCTCCAACAACAGCAAATCATTGAAATTGTGCACTCCTACAATTTTAAGCATATACCAATTAACTAACAATAGTTAATTAATACTAATTAGAACATCATAGTATATAAAGGTTTGGATAAATTATTGAAAAATATTTAACAAAAATTAATATAAATAAATAAAAAGTTCAAATAAAACAGTAAAATACTGAAAATTTTTTATTAAGATACTAAATTTATTAAACATTATATAAAATTAATAATTAAAAATAGAATAACATACCACACATATTACAAAAATCAAAAATGTAGATAAAAATATAAACAGAAAACATCTATATCCTATTAATAATATACTAACTATCCATAATTTTATAAACTATAAAAAAATGTTCAAATTAAAATAGAATTGTTTTTAAAAAAAATACATATATAAAAAAGCTACATATATTAATTATAATTAAAAATTAAATAATGAATAATTTATAATAGAGGTTTTTTAATTGGCAGTATGTTTACCGGATACTCAAGACGACTCTCCAGAAATACCTATAAGTTTAACTAGGGTAGGAGTAACAGGAGTTAAAAAATTATTACAACTTGAAAGAAAAGATAAGAGGCCTATTATCTTAGTCCCTACATTTAATGCATTTGTAGATTTACCAAACAATCAAAAAGGAGTACACATGTCTAGAAGTCCTGAAGCAATCAGCGAAGTTCTAGAAGCTGTAACAAACGATAAATCTATGGAAGTAGAATATATCTGTGCTGAAATAGTAAACAAAATGATGACAAAGCATGAATATGCAAAACGTGTAGAAATATCAATGACAACAGACTACATGTATATGAAAGAATCACCAGTAACAAAAAATAAAACCCAAGAAATGGCTAAATTACTAGCTAAAGCAGTAGGGATAAGAGAAAATGGGGAAATAAAAATAAGAAAGAGCATTGGAGCAGAACTTGTAGGAATGACCGTTTGTCCATGCGCTCAAGAATCTGTAAAAGAATCAAATAAAACAGAATTGCTTAAGTTTTTAGATGAAGAAACTGTAAAAAAAGTCTTAGACACAGTAACTTTCGCATCCCACAACCAAAGGGGAATAGGAACTCTGCTCATAGAAGTTCCAGAACAAAAAGAAGTAAAAGGAAACGACATTATTGAGATTATAGAAACATCCATGAGTTCTCCAGTCTGTGAACTATTAAAAAGACCTGATGAAAATGCAACTGTTTTAAATGCACATTCAAATCCCGTATTTGTAGAAGATTGTGTTAGAAATATGATGGAAAATGTAGCTAAAAAATATGTTGATTTTCCAAATGACACAATAATCACAGCTCGTCAAGAGAACCAGGAAAGTATACACAGACATAATGCATTTGCAGAGAAAGTAACAACTCTTGGAGAACTTAAAGAAGAGCTTAATATTAAATAGGTGTAATAAATGGATCAGTTATACAAAATAGCTGGAACAGTTATGGGATTTTTCGATTCCTTTAAAGGATCAAGGCCAGCTATTGATAATAAAAAGATTTTAATTGTAAGAGGTCGTTCCAAAAAAGTGCTTCCAATAAATAAGTTAGATGAAAAACTTGAAGAATTAGGAAAAGAACTTGGAGCAACTGAAGTTACAAACACTGATAAAATAACAGAAATATTAGAACTTGGAGATAAGCAAATTCAAAGTTCAGAAAATACAACAGGAGTTGTTGACAGTTCTGGATTTATAAAAATGAAACAAGAACTTGAAACAATGGGCCTTGTTGTCTCTTATAAAGTTTTTGAAATTCCAGGATGCAATGTCGTAATAGCAATATGGGAAGATAAAAATGAAATTCCTCCACTTTATGTAGAAGTTACTGTTTCTAGAAGTGAGGGATAATATGAATTACAGTAAAGAGGAACTTGTTTCATTTTTAAAATCAGATAAAGAAGATTTAATTTCTATTTTTAATAAAATTAAATTAGATGCCCCCCATATTACCTATTCTAAAAATGTTTTCATACCTCTTACAAAAATTTGTAAAAACGACTGCGGCTATTGTAATTTTAAAAGAACTGCTGAAGATGAAGATGTTATTATCTTAAAAACAAAAGAGGAAGTTCTTAATGAATTAAAAGAAGCCGAAAAATATGGTTGTACTGAAGCAATGTTTGCATTTGGTGAAGATGCTGATGAAGAAGCTATTGTTAAAGACCGTTTAAACGAATTTGGTTATGATAACATGACTGATTATGTTGTTGACATATGCGAAATGGTTTTAGATGAAACAACATTACTTCCCCACACTAATGGGGGAAATTACAGTTATGATGACTTGAAAAAACTAAAAAAAGTAAATGCTTCAATGGGACTTATGCTTGAAAATTCATCTTCACGCTTAATGCAGCTTCCGGCCCATATCAATAGTCCAGGTAAAGACCCTAAAGTTAGAATTGAAACAATATCTAATGCAGGCAAACTTAAAATACCTTATACCACAGGAATTTTAATAGGAATTGGAGAAACTCCTGAAGAAATTGTAGACTCTCTTTTAACAATTAGAGAGCTTTATGATACTTATGGACATATCCAAGAAGTCATTATTCAGAATTTTACCCCTTCACCAGGAATTGTGATGGAAAATGATGAAACTGTAAGTTTGCTTGACATGATAAAAGCCGTGCTGGTTGGAAAGTTAATATTTGAAAACACTCCTGTTTCTATCCAACTTCCACCAAATCTAAATCGGGAGACTGCACAAATATTTTTACTCTGTGGTGCAGATGATTGGGGTGGAGTATCACCTTTATCAATTGACTTTGTAAACCCTACATCAACTTGGCCAACATTAGATGAACTTAAAAAAATAACTGAAAATGCAGGCTATAAATTAAAAGAAAG